>DNVL01000038.1 GCA_003507515.1 Legionella sp. | reverse complement strand
CTTGAAAAGCTGCATGAATTGGGCGACTATCTTAATGCGACAATTGAGCAAGGTAGAACACTTGCCCATATCGCAGCGCAATATGGGCAAGTTGCGGTGCTTGAAAAGCTACGTGAATTGGGCGCCAATCTTAATGCGCAAATGGAGCATGGTAGAACACCTGCCCATATCGCAGCGGAANNCAAGTTGCGGTGCTTGAAAAGCTGTGTGAATTTGGCGCCAATCTTGATGCGGCAATGGAGTATGATAGAACACCTGCTCATCTCGCAGCGGAATGTGGTCAAGTTGAGGTGCTTGAAAAGCTGTATAAATTGGGCGCCAATCTTAATGCGCGAATGCTGCATGGTATAACACCTGCCCATCTCGCAGCGGAATTGGGTCGAGTTGAGGTGCTTGAAAAGCTGCATGAATTGGACGCCAATCTTAATGCGACAATGGAGAAAGGTATAACACCTGCCCATCGCGCAGCGGAATTTGGTCGAGTTGAGGTGCTTGAAAAGCTGCATGAATTGGGCGCCAATCTTAATGCGACAATGGAGAAAGGTATAACACCTGCCCATATCGCTGCGGCATTGGGTCAAGTTAAGGTGCTTGAAAAGCTGCATGAATTGGCCGTTATTAATACGTTAACTCATAATGGTGGATCACCTGCTAATCAAGCAGGCAGGCTTGACATGCCGTCGTCATCTCAACAATCAATATCAGGAACCTTGAGATCTCATGGATTATTTCAGCAGCACTTAGCAGAAGAGGATGACAAAGCCAAAAAAAGAGTGAGTGACAAAGAAGAAACGCAGCATTCTGCTGATCTGGGCCAAAAAATAAAGAGATGAGGATATATACTGCGCGCGGTCACAAAATCCGTTTTTGACGAGCCTTTTTCGTCCCAGCTCACGGTTTAAATCTTGACAATAGACCGGCTATTGCGCTGCGATTTAAACCGTGAGCTGGAAGAAAAATGACGTTGTTAAAAAACCGCATTTTATGACCGCGCGCAGTATAGTTCAAAAACAGGCATGGTTGGGGTAGGAAGTGTATTTTAAATTGTGTAAAAAAAATGCGTTTTGCCTCTCTTATATGATAAACCCCGTACTTGCTCATGCTTTTATTCTTTGAATTTAGCACTTTTTACATCGAGTTCTCGAATAATCATGAAATATGACTGCGCAAATTATACACAAAAACACTGGTTTACACACTTTAAAATACCCTTCCATTATCATTCAACTCAATCCGTGAAGCACAACTATATCGAGAGAGAGATTACATAATCGTGTTCGTGTTCGTGTTGTCCATATGTTTATGAGTGTATTACGATAAAAAACTGTTATTTTACATGACCTAACCAACCGGAGGTAAAACGGTAATTAATGAAAATGATTCGAAATGAACCATGATATTGGTAATGAATCATTCTATTTAATTTGGTGCGGAAGATGAGATACAAGACACGGCTGTCTCTTGCAAGATGATTGGCGTGCGCGGTCATGTCTTTTGCTCTAACGTTCAAATGGTCAAGGATCGTCGTTTTAATCGGGCTAACAACAAAGGGGCTCCCTGGCTTGCCAAATAAAAAAGAACAAACCATGCAAACACCATCAATGAATTGGAAAACCCAAGCGGAGGAGATGCAAAGCTAATCAGGATGGAATAGATCCAAAAAACATAGAAGATGCCGGTGATCAAATCGGGATGCTGTTTGAAGCGCGCCCAGGAATAACCCGCCAAGCCCCCCCAGACCAGTGCGGCCAATAGGCTGAAATACCCATAATCAATGAATAACGCCCCCCAGGCACCCGTAAAATAGCCATAGATATTGGCCTGCAATAACGTATCGTAGTTTTCCTTGAGCATGCGCGCGCCGTCCGGGATATGTCGCAATGCTGCCGCAATTAAATCAACGTGATAGCCGCCAAATAGCACCGGGATTTTGTCCGGTGCAAGCAGGATTTTTTCAGTGACCGAGAGGCTTTGTGTTAGGTAAAACACAGGGCCTAATACCGACATGGTAAATCCTGGCTTGTGCAGCCATTTGCTGGTCGCCAACAAATAATCTTTCGGTGCCGCACCCCACACGTTTGCCGCACCCCACACGTTTGCCGCATGCTGCAAGCTTTGCGTTGTATTGCGCTCTGATTCTGCGGCACGAACGGTCCAAAGGATGCTGCTATATACGGCAAAGGTGACCAGCAGCAATCCAGCACCCATCCGAAGGGCCCGCGATTGGGGCATCCATGGCATCCCAAGACGGGTTCGTGCATAGCAAGATATTGCCATGAATACAAGCAAGAGTAGAATGGGGCTTCGACCGCCTGCCAGTATAGCGGCGCAAAACATCAACGCGACAAATAGAAACATGAAAAGGCGTGCCACTTGCGGCAGGCGTTCGTAGTGGAGGAGGCCTGCAACCAAGCCGACGAAGCCTGCCGGATACATTAAAAAGGCCGCTATTGACAAGCACCCACTGTTCATTTCTCCACCATGAAGCAGGCTTTGAGCCTTCATCGTTCGATAGGCTGCGGCGTGAGACAAATGAATGCCTTGAATGGCCATCCCGTTGTTGTATAGGCTCAACAGGTTACCTACTACGCCAATGCATAACACGAGGCCAATCAACGGATTGACGCCGCGTTCCTCACCGAAACAATAAGTAGAGCACGGCGTTTGAACACATAAAAAATACGCCATCAACGTGCCCGTGATGAACAGCACAATATGGGTTAACTGGAAAAGTGCCCCAGCAAAGGACAGCGATGGTGTCAATGAGACAGGGCCTAAAAAAAAGACACAAGCAATCAACCCCCAAAATAAACTCATCACCCAGGCGGGATGGATGGGTTTTTTCATACGGGCGGCGCTCATAATGAAATCCGTTGCGCTTGCATGGAGTAGGGTGGCTCCCATCCGAGCAATGTGCGGGCTTTGTCGGATTGTATTTCTAAATTCCCTAGCAGTTGGTTAGCCAGTTTGGATTGGCCTATGGATTTCAATGCCCACGCCAAGAGGGGGTGAGGAATGCGCAGGAGCGTGCTTTTTTTTCCCATGGCTGACGCGAGGTATTGCAATAATTGCGTGGTGGACAAGGCGTCTTTGTCGGCAATGAGAAATGTTTCATCGATGGCCTGCTCGGGTTCAATGCACGTTTGGATAAAATCAATCAGATTATCCAGGCCCACAAACTGCCGTTTGTTGCGAATGGCACCCAATGGCAATGGGATCTGTCGATTGATCAACGCGATTAAACGCTCAAAATTACCTTTGACCCCTGGCCCGTAAATAACGGGTGGCCGAATGATGATGCGATCCATGGTCGTTGGTAACGCGCGCAAACATTGTTCTGCCTCCCATTTGGCTTGCGCGTAGGGTGACTCTGGATGAGGGATTGAATCATCGGTGAAGGGTGTGTTGCCACTGTGATTGCCTAGCACCCCAATGCTGCTCAGGAAAATAAAGCGCCTGACGGCGTGGCGGTGTGCACAACGGGCAAGGTGTGTGGTGACGTGCGTATTGACTCGTCGATACGTATGCAAGGGGTTCGCATCGGTTTCGTGTAAAACATGCGCGCGCGCGGCGCAGTGAATTACGGTATCACATCCTTGCAGCGCGTCGGTCCAGTCGGTTGCATCGTTTAATTCGCCTAAATTAAACACCGTAGGTTTGTTGGCGTGAGGCATCGCTTGTATGCGGGCGGCTGCGGTTTCCGAGCGAACCGTTGCTCGGACCGCGTATTCCCATTTGCACAATGCTTGAACCAATGCATGGCCGACAAAACCACTGGCGCCCGTGACCAGTATTGTTTTCTTAGGCATATTGCCCCTTGTTTAAATACTGCTGTACCCGGGTTGCCAGCTTATGGCACAGGAGGGTGGTGGGCGAGTATGCGTACTTGTGTTGTTTTAAT
>DNVL01000261.1 GCA_003507515.1 Legionella sp. | reverse complement strand
GAGGCGGGCTCTGGTGGGGCCTTGGCGATAGGGGTCGGCGATCGTGTTATCATGTTGCAGTATGCGATTTACTCGGTTATCTCGCCTGAAGGGTGTGCGTCTATTTTATGGAAAGATCCCGCTAAAGCCAGCGAGGCTGCCGGTGCCATGGGGATTACTGCCGAAAAAATTTTAGCCAATGGCTTGGTGGATTTAGTCGTAGATGAGCCGTTAGGCGGCGCGCATCGAGATGTGGTTGAGATGGCGTCTCGCCTGAAAGCCGTTTTAACGGATGAGCTGCATCAGCTTAAATCACTGCCCATTTCAGAATTACTCGTGCGTCGGTATGATAAATTCATGGCAATGGGGGCGTGTGATTAAGGCGTTTGAGCAATACATACAAGGCACCATTTCCGCCGTCACGTGGCAACGCGCTATGAAAGGCGAGCACTTGGGGTAATTGTTGTAACCAATGGTTGACGTGATTTTTTAATACCGGCGCTTCGCCATGGCGGTTACCCCCTTTTCCATGAATAATGAGCACGCAGCGACGGGCTTGATGATACTGGTGGGTCACGAACGAACACAAGGCATGCTGCGCATCATCGGGTCGTAATCCATGTAAATCAAGTCGCGCTTCCCACCGGATTTTCCCACTTTTTAATTCACGCAGGCGTTTGTGAGGAAGGGATTGACTGCAGTAGCTGAGCGTAGACTCGGGGCTGACAATATCGGTGTAATGGTTGGATAGATAGTATTCGGTTTTTAGGCGTTCGACTGGCATGGGTTTTCGTATGATAATCGGCTTTTTTTCAGGTGCAGGAGTGGGCTCACGCCGCGTGGACGTTTTAAGCGGTTTTACTGTTTGCATGAGGGCGTGAAACAGCGCTTTGTCTTCATCAGAGACGGACATAGGTATTTTATTTTTGTGGTGAATGGACACACTATAACATGTTATGATAATGCTTGCTTTTTGTCTGGAGTCATCATGTCTGATTCATATGTTATTGCCACACGGGATTTTAAATCCATCCTTGATTTTTTGCGGTTTGGTTTGACGCGTGCGTATGCCGAGCCGTTGCATTATGGCCATGGCACGGATAACGCTTGGGATGATATCTTTGTCTTGGTGTTGGGTAGCTTGTCCTTGCCGCACGATGTCGATCCTATGTTTTTAAACGCACAGTTAACGCCGGATGAAAAAACCATTCTGGCAGGACAGCTTGAGCGGCGTATCGTTCATCGTGTGCCCGTCCCGTATCTTACGCACGAGGCCTATTTTTGCGAAATGTCGTTTTATGTGGATGAGCGGGTACTTATTCCGCGATCGCCTATAGCAGAGCTCATTCACCAGCAATTCTCCCCCTGGACCTTAGAACCAGATGTTTCTCGTATATTGGATTTATGTACCGGAGGTGGGTGCATTGCTATCGCGTGTTGTCACGCGTTTCCGATGGCTCAAGTGGATGCGGTTGACATTTCGCAAGAGGCATTGGCGGTTGCTGAAATCAATCGTCAACAGCATGGGGTACAGGAGCAGTTGACGTTGATCGAGTCGGATTGTTTTGATGCGGTTCCTGCGGTTAAATACGATATCATTGTGAGCAATCCGCCTTATGTTGGACGCAATGAAATGCAAACGTTGCCTGATGAATATCGGCATGAGCCAACATTAGCCCTGGAAACGGGTCAAAATGGGTTGGAAATAGTTGAACGCATTCTTCGCTCGGCAGGCCAGTATTTAACCCCTCAAGGCATTTTGGTGGTTGAAGTGGGCAACAGTGAAGATGCATTGGTGGATGCATATCCTCACGTGCCGTTTACATGGCTTGAGTTTGAGCACGGCGGCCATGGGGTGTTTTTATTGACAGCTGAACAGGTGAATGACTATTTTAGTGCGGAAACCCATTAAATGAGCGGCAATACATTTGGCCAATTGTTTGCAGTGACCACGTTTGGTGAAAGTCATGGCATAGGCATCGGTTGCATTGTGGATGGCTGTCCTCCGGGGCTGCCGCTGGATGCTGCCTGTATTCAACCGTTTTTGGATAAACGAAAACCGGGGCAATCACGGTACACGACGCAACGCCGGGAAGAAGATCGTGTTCAAATTCTTTCCGGTGTTTTTGAAGGCATGACCACAGGCACGCCCATTGCATTGTTGATTGAAAACACTGATCAGCGCAGCAGCGATTATGCTGATTTGAAAGAGGTGTTTCGACCGGGGCATGCTGATTTTACCTACCATCATAAATACGGCCATCGAGATTACCGAGGCGGTGGGCGTTCGTCTGCGCGTGAAACGGCGGCGCGTGTTGCGGCCGGCGCGATTGCGCGGTTGTATTTGCAGCGTTATTTAAACATTGAAATTACCGGTTATTTGCAGCAAATGGGGTCCCTTGTGGTGGCATTTGAGACGGCATCTGAAATCAATAATAATCCGTTTTTTTGCCCGAACCAGCACCAAGTGACCGCATTAGCCGATCAAATTGACGCATTGCGCAGGCAGGGTGACTCCGTGGGTGCGCGCGTAGGCGTCATGGCAACAGGCGTACCGATTGGATTGGGCGATCCCGTGTTCGATAAGTTAGATGCCCTCTTGGCATCCGGCATGATGTCGATCAACGCGGTCAAAGGAGTAGAAATAGGTGCCGGATTTGCAGCGGTGTCACAAAAGGGTAGTGAGCACCGCGATGAGATGTGCGCGAGCGGATTTTTAAGCAACCACGCAGGGGGTGTGCTGGGTGGCATATCTACCGGTCAAACGCTGCAAGTGAGCATTGCCTTGAAACCGACATCCAGTATTGTAACGCCTGGAAGAAGCATCAATACAAAAGGGGATGAGGTGATGATGGTGACCAAAGGGCGTCATGACCCTTGCGTGGGTATTCGCGCTGTTCCGATTGCCGAGGCGATGATGGCCTTGGTCTTAATGGACCTTTTTTTACGATATAAAGCACAAAATAATCGAGGGCTGAAATGACAAAAAAATTAAAGGTAGCGATTGTCGGTGTAACCGGTGCCGTGGGCGAGGCACTTCTGACGGTATTGGCGGAACGTCAATTTCCAATGGCCACTTTGTATCCGTTAGCCAGTGCTGATTCTGTTGGCAAGTCTGTGCGTTGTGGCAAGAAAGAATGGGATGTGGGGGATGTTGCATCGTTTGATTTTAGCTTAGCCGACATTGCCTTCTTTTCGGCCGGCGCTCAAGTCTCGGAGAAATATGTCCCGGTGGCCGTTGCGGCGGGTTGCGTGGTGATCGATAACACCTCTTATTTCCGCTATGAAGAAGACGTTCCGTTAGTGGTGCCTGAAGTCAATCCAGAGCGAATTGCCGATTACACCCAACGTGGCATTATTGCCAATCCTAATTGCTCAACCATTCAAATGGTCGTGGCCCTTAAACCGTTGCATGATGCGGTAGGCATTACGCGAATTAATGTGGCGACCTATCAAGCCGTTTCTGGCACCGGAAAAGAGGCAGTGAGTGAATTGATCACCCAAATGGGGGAGTTGCTGAATGGACGGCCTGCAAAATCGAACGTGTATCCCCAACAAATCGCGTTTAACGTGTTGCCCCATATCGATGTATTCCAAGACAATGGGTATACGCGTGAAGAAATGAAAATGGTGTGGGAGACACGTAAAATATTGGAAGATGACACGATCATGGTCAACCCAACCGCAGTTCGTGTGCCGGTGCTGTATGGGCATGCGGAAGCCATTCATTTGGAATTAAAAGCGCCCATGACCGCAGACGCTGCACGTAAATTACTGTCAAAAGCCTCTGGCGTGAAAGTAGTGGACGATCCGGCCAAATTAAAATACCCAACACCCATTCAGAATGCAACAGGGCATGATGAGGTTTTTGTGGGACGCATTCGGCAAGATATTTCACATCCTTGTGGATTAAATTTATGGGTTGTGGCGGACAATGTACGCAAAGGTGCAGCTACCAATGCGGTTCAGATTGCCGAAATTTTGCAGCGGGACTATTTGTTTTGAGTTTTAGTAACGCCTCACGTTATCCCCAGGCCCATGTCAATAATGGCAAGCCTGGTGAACAGCCATATTCTAACTTATACTAACCATATGAATCATAGAAAGAGAACCTTGTGAATGCGCCTGCTGTTCTTATTTGGTTAAAGCCTAATCCTATCTGGAACAATATGGTTCTGGGCGGGCGCTCTTTCATTCAGACGTATACGTTATGCAATGCCACTGATCATCCGGTCACCATAAAAGCGATTGATTTTAAACCGGGTGGTGATGATCGCTTGCGGCTTGCGGGTGGAACATGTAGCCCTGGCCTCATCCTTCCACCCAAAACCTGTAGCACGATACACGTTGAAATCAGTCCCAAGTCCTTAGGATTGGTTGAGCAAGCGCTTCATGTCCAATATGCAGGCCCAGGATCTCCCTTGCAAAGTCGTATCGTTTTTGCAGTGACCGAGCATTTGGTTCGTTCCTCGAGTGGGAAGAAAGGTGCTGATTCGTATTTGGTGGATGAAACGCGACGAATGGCACGGCAGCAGCGGGAGGCTGAGCAAGAGGGCCATCGCAAACTCGCCAAATTGCATGCGCGCGAACACAATGTAGAGGAAACGCAAGCGCACCAGCCCGTTGCAGCGGAAGGCGAGATGCAGAATAGTATTTTGCAAAACCCTTGGCTTAATAGCCAACGGTTTGACGGCATTGATCCTAACTTAAATCCAGAGCCGCCCTTGAATTCTGAGGCACGGCGTGAATTTGACAATGAAAAGCGTGAGCAGGAAATGGAAAAACAATTGCGACTCGGCAATATGCCGAAATTTTCAATGGCGCCCAAACCACAAGGTCAATTTTAAATGAGTATCGCCAATGACATCATCAGTTGCCGTGTGCCTGACTTTGATCTGTATGTGCGTGAGGGTGATTCGCTGGATGATATCGATGAGTATGGATTTACACCCCTGATTGAATCGGCCATTACGCGACAACCCAACATTGCGGACTTGCTGCTTGCGCGTG
>DNVL01000139.1 GCA_003507515.1 Legionella sp. | reverse complement strand
CAATGGGACGTTCACAGTGTTGGGCCATGCATTCGATAACGTCTTGTGAGAAAGCGCCCGGTTGAGCTGAACAACCAATCAAAATAGTAGGTTTCATTTGCCGTACGGCATCCATTAAGGAGGGGTATTTGCTTTCGTGTTGAGGCCAATGAGTAAAATCAGTGCATGAGCGTGCATAAGGTGTTTGGGCCTCGGTCAGCTCCGCGTCGCCTTCTGTTAATAACCCTTGTCGGTCAAAGAGCCAAAATCGCCGGTAGGCGTCTTCAGCGGTCATGCCACACATGACCATGGCATCCACTATCTGATCGCTCACGCCTGTCCCTGCAGAGCCTGCGCCATAAACGAAAATACGATGGTTTTCCAGGCTCATGCCGGTCATGTCACATGCGGCTAATAGGGCCGCCAATGTGACAGCACCTGTGCCCTGAATGTCATCATTGAAGGTGCAGAGTTTGTCTTGGAAACGATCGAGTATGGGTCTTGCATTGCCACGACCAAAATCTTCCCAATGCAAGAAGGCATTGGGGAAATGCGCTTGAATGCGGCTGACAAAATGATCAATAAATTGATTGTATTGATTTGCGTCAATGCGTTTGTGACGACAGCCTAAATACATGGGATCGTCCAGCAGCGCTTGATTGTTGGTGCCCACGTCTAAAAAAATAGGAAGTGTGCGTGTGGGATCAATGCCTCCACACAAGCTATATACCATCAATTTAGCGACAGGGATTTCCATACCACCAATGCCTTGGTCACCAATCCCTAGCACGCCTTCGCCATCAGTGACAACAATCAAGTCAATTTCAGGATTAGAGCGATTAGTCATGATGGCATCAAGGTGTTGTTGATCAAAATGAGTAATATACAATCCGCGAGGTTGGCGATATTCACGACTAAAATGCATGACCGCTAAACCCACAACAGGTGTGTAGATAATAGGCAGCATCTCAGTCAGATGGCGATTCAATAATTTATAAAATAAAATTTGATTTTTATCATGTAAATTATTGAGGTAGATATTTCGCTGCAGGCTCGTGGTGTAATTTGAATATTGCAGGTATGCACGCTGCACTTGCTCATCGAGAGTTTCAACGATGTGTGGTAATTTTCCAAGCAAACCAAATGCCAGGCGTTCGTCTTCTGTAAAGGCCGTTCCTTTATTGAGTTGTGCCGTGGTGAGCAAGTTTTTTCCGTAACTTGATGTTTCTATGCATAAAACATGACTTTCTTTATCGCGACTAACCTTGAAATCTAACATGTAAACGAATCGGTAAGGTGACTATATTGCTACAATAACCAAATTATCTAAATTATTCAATGATTAAAGTTCAATTGTATGGTAAGATGGCTATCTTTTGTACGCAAGTTGGTTTTGGTAATGGCCAAATCCTCATGTGTTCAGAGTTAATCAATGAGGATATACCATGACGTTTTCAACACTAGGGCTCAGCGCCCCCATTTTGCGTGCCGTTCTTGAGCAAGGATACGCTACGCCTACCCCTGTTCAAGCACAGTCCATCCCGCCTATTTTGCGTGGAGCGGATCTATTGGCATCTGCGCAAACAGGCACAGGTAAAACCGCTGGTTTCATGCTGCCTATATTGCATCTTTTGGCCGACAAACCCCGTGCAAAGAGCAACCATGTTCGCGTTTTGATTTTGGCACCTACACGTGAATTGGCCGCGCAAATCCATGAGAGCGCGATTCAATATGGCAAATACATGAAGNNGAACATACGTTCGGCCGTGGTGTTCGGTGGGGTAAAAATCAACCCACAAATGCAAAAATTGCGTGGCGGCGTTGAAATTTTAATTGCAACCCCTGGGCGACTGATGGACTTATTCCAACAGCGCGCAGTGCGTTTGGATGAAGTGGATACGTTAGTACTGGACGAAGCGGATCGCATGTTGGACATGGGGTTTGTTCACGACATTAAAAAAATCATGTCATATTTACCAAAGGCCCGCCAAACGTTATTGTTCTCGGCCACATTTTCGAGTGACATTTGCCAAATGGCGAAAGAATTTTTAAAGAGCCCGGTTGAAATTAGCGTAACGCCGCGCAACGCAACGGCTATTTCCGTCACTCAAAAAATTCATCCAGTTGATAAAGCACGTAAAGCTGATTTGCTCAGCCATTTGTTACGCAATGAAAATTGGTCGCAAGCGTTGGTTTTTTCTCGCACGAAACACGGCGCGAATAAATTAGTCAAATTATTGGCCATTGATGGGATTGAAGCGTTGGCAATACACGGCAATAAAAGCCAATCACAACGCACGAAAGCGTTGGCTGATTTCAAGGCGGGTAAAATTCATGTACTCGTCGCGACCGATATTGCCGCTCGTGGAATTGATATTGATCAGTTGCCTGTCGTTGTGAATTTTGATTTACCAGATGTTGCAGAGGATTATGTGCATCGCATCGGACGAACGGGACGTGCGGGAGCCGTGGGTGGTGCGATTTCATTGGTGAGTGCAGATGAGATAGGTCAATTGCTAGAAATTGAAAAACTAATCAAACGTCGCCTGGATCGCGAAGACGTTGATGGCTTTGAGCCGAAACATTCATTGCCTACAACAGCCTCAGGTATTCAGCCTTCAGCACGTAATCGCCCAACGCGTGGGTTTGCGCCCAACGCACGTGCTGCTCATGCAGGAAATAGATCGGCACAAGCACGGCACGCAACAGGACAACGTTCAGATCATCAGGCAGGCCGTGCGCAACAGAAACCGCAGGGAAGGGCTGCAAGTCGAGTGGCTAGGGTTGACTAAAATTTTCTAGACGAACCAGCAAGCGAAAGCTGATAAATCAAGGTGTTCACCGCTTCTTCAGGGTATTTTTCAAAGTCGGGTTGATTTGCAGACTTTGAAAAATACTTAATTAATGAACTGGAGGAACGGTTGCCTTAAACACCTGATAGCGAATAGAGCCGGCGATGATTTGTGGAAACCCGATATTTACTGACCCCTATTTATCTCGCAACAGAACTATCCATGGGGCATCAGGCCGCACCTTTGCAAGCAGGGCCTCCTTCAAAGGAGGCTTTAACGATGATCGAGGCCCGGAAATCTGCTAAAATAAATTATCTTCCCGATCATCTCCAGGCACGCTGCCTGAACTAGTGGTCGATTCCTCATCCAAACCTGGCACGTCTTTCTCGCGAAAATACTCAAGAATCGCTTTCGCTTGTCCCGGTTTTGCCAACAAGCCATTGTCTGGATTGATACGAACAGAGACGATATCCGCCGGTTTTTCCAGCTCGCGTTGCGGTTTGCCTTGCAACGCGACCTTCATAAAATAAATCCACAAAGGGAGGGCAAGTCTTGCTGCATACTCGTGCAGCGGGTGAGGCGTGTCGTATCCTATCCAGGTGGTGACCACCAAGTCGGGGTTGTACCCCGCAAACCAGGCATCGACTTGTTCATTGGTTGTGCCTGTTTTCCCAGCAATGTCGCTTCGATTGAGGACCCGCGCGCCTTGTGCGGTGCCGAGTTGAATCACGCCTTTCAGTGCTGAATTCATTAAAAAGGCCACGTTCGCTGGAATCACCCGGGGTGCGATGAGATCCGTTGGTGTATCCGTGCAAGGGGGGGGGCAGACATGGACGGATTTTTCTTGCAACAGCACGTGGCCATCGCTATCCGTAATGTGGTCAATTAAGAATGGTTCCACTTTGTACCCGCCATTGGCAAACACGGCATACGCTGCGGCGAGATCGATGGGACTGACGGATAAACT
>DNVL01000126.1 GCA_003507515.1 Legionella sp. | reverse complement strand
ACGCATCTAGCAGACGCCGGATTTGACCCCGTATATGGCGCGCGCCCTCTAAAACGCGTGATTCAACAAATGCTAGAAAATCCATTGGCACAAGCCATGTTAAAAGGAGAATTTAAGCCTGGAGACATGATTGAAGCCTCATGGGAAGATGGGCGTTTGGTATTTAAGGCTGATTAGGAAGCCCGAAATTCCTTCTCCCCTTTTGGCGCCCCTGTGTGCGCGGTGCCAAGGGGGGGAAAGAATCTTCATGAAGAGCGTTTAACTTTCAAGCTTTAAGCCTGGTGAGTCCCTATCGTATGAGTCATCTAGCGATGAGGAGGAGGCTTTTCTTTCTATGAAAAAAAGAGGAGGCGAGCTGATGCGTCCCAGGGGGGTATTTGTTTCTCTATCCGTACAAGGAGTAAATCGTCCCGAACTATCCGAAAAAGAATCGACACTCAAAAAAGGAGAGACACTTATCGAATGATCTTGAATGATAAATGATGGGCAAAGCCAACGCCGAGCAACGTTATAATTAGACCGCAACTCTGGGTGGCCCAACTCGTCTGTCATCTGGACTCGTCTTCTAATGATTTCTATCGCTTCTTCCCGGACGGTAAAAAGAAGAGATTGTACTTCTTCGGAAATTTCCTGTTCTAGCCAAGGATGCTCTTGATATTGCGCTGAACGAAACAAGTCATCATAAGCGCCTCGAGCCTGCAAGGATGCTTGTGTTAAGCAATCGCGAAACCTGACTTGTTGAATAGTCCTAAACTCATCAAGAGACTTTGGCAAACTCTTCAATTTATTCTCTTTGAGTAACACAGCATGCGCAAACATCAATGGTGCCATTAACGGATAAAGAATTTCGTCTTTGTTTTTATACAGCACAGTCATCGTGCGAATCAATTTTATTAAAATGATATCTTTGAATAGTAAGCCAACTAACCCAGGTGAACCGCTCACGATGGCGATGGACTCTTCGTCCCCAGCTCCAATTTTACTGCTGGCGGCCATTATATCCAATAGAGTTAACACTGCAAATGCGGTTGAATTAGACTTAATAGTGTAATTGTTGTCATGTTGTTTTGTTTTTGCAAGAATAGAGGCGGATGTAATTACCGCAAATACCTGAGGGTATTCTNNTAGCACGGTGAGCACCCCTTCTATTGAAGGGACGGAGGTAATGTCGTGGTAAGCGTATTGCGGAACACAGGCACTAAGTATCTCGAAAAAGCCGTCCAAGAGAGTCATGTTAATGTTTAGTGTTAA
This sequence comes from Legionella sp., assembly GCA_003507515.1. GTDB lineage: Bacteria > Pseudomonadota > Gammaproteobacteria > Legionellales > Legionellaceae > DDPF01. The sequence goes on along the minus strand of DNVL01000126.1, from coordinate 2,782 downwards.
ACAACCGTTCTTAAATAACTGAGCGGCTTCTTCACAGCCTTCCATATTAAAATCAGGCAATTTTGACCAATTCATTTTTTCTCACATCAGACGAACAATTATAAAATTATAACACACCCAGGATTTAAAAAAAACACTCCTCAAGGTTTGATGTTTTTATTAAATCCTGGGTGATTAAAAAATATCGATTCGGTTGTCTTCGTGTTTGTAGGATAGAGCCACTAGCAATTGCACGAAGACAAGCTGTTTATTTCAGCTGATTCAATGGGCGTATCTGTCTCGTGAGAGAACAAAGAAAGAGTGTTACTAGCTAATCGGGGCGCTGGGAGCAATACGATAGGTTCAATATGTACAGCCGATCGCAATGAAAGCCATGCTTTAGCCGAGTTTCCACCACGATATCGCCGCTCATGGCTCTCCAATTCAATGGCATCTATCGATTTCAGCCCATGCTCTTGCAATTCTTTCATCAATGATGGTTCAAGGAGAATGCCTGACAGCGCGTCGCAGATCAAGGGTGGCAAATCCTGTAGTTTCCGTAAAATCCACAATGTTCCTTTTGCCATGCATGTTTCAGCATCTGTGGTATAAAAACGATCGACCGCCCGTTGTTTTTGTATAATGTTTTCAATTTTCCAACCTTTTAGTCGAGCATATGCTGTTTCGATGATGTCAAACAACAAGGGCACTAGCCTTTCTACACGGTCCAGTTTCATGCGGCGATAATGATGAATCAATGCAATCGCCTCAGAGCCGGGCCGATTGATGTATTCTAATAGTTCAATCATGACACGTATATTTTCGTCATCGGGAACGATGCTTTCCTCGGTTCCTTTACTCATGGCGGTCGATGCAGCAATCATATCATTCAAATAATATAATGCAGCGTATAAACTGGTGGGCTGAATCACATACTCTGCGTGTGGTTGTCGATTCAACTCACTCAAGATTTGATCGAGAATTGTTTCTAAGGGTAACGATGCATGGTAGATAATCAATTCTTGCACTTTAGTAATGACCAGCGTCTTTTTTTGCTCATGAATATCGCTAGGAAGGCATGCGCGTAATTCAGAAATAACATCAAGGGCTAACATCTGTTGTGAATCATCTAACGCTTCAAGCGCATCGAGATGATCGCTCAGCAAAGAAATAAATGCATCTTTTTGCATTTGAAAATGCCCTTTAAAATTAAATACGGTCTTATTTTAGCACAAGCAAACTAAAATACCGAATATTTAGTTTGAAGGTCACGGCTGATGGCAAGCGGGTATCCCTAAACCACACTAAAAAACAATAGGAACACGGCCTATCACCAGCAAGAGCACATAAATCAGCATAAAAATGCCAACGATGCCGAAGGGTCGGTATCCCCAGTCACGGCTATAGCCCCACCAAGGAAGAACACCGAGTAATCCGATGATAAAGGCAATCAATATAATCATAGCAATCATGGTGAACTCCTTAAGAAAATCCATTTATTGTTTATTATAGCACCATTTCGATCCCGCGCGACTACACTTGCCGCCGCGCCTCCAACACATTTGGAATCTTTCCAAGCCGGCTCAACAAGCGGGACAGGCTGTTTAAACCATCGATTTCAAGCGTCAGCGTGATGTAATGGGTATTTTCCTGCCGGTTGATGTGGGTTTGGAGCGCAAAGACATGCGCTTTTTCATGAGACAGCATGGTCGTTACGTCCCGTAATAAATGGGGGCGATCATACGCTTTTAAGAGAACATCCACCACGTAATGATCTTGCGTGGCACTTCCCCATCCCACTTGCAAAAACCGTTCGCGTTGTTTTTCACTGGAGTAAAGAATATTAGGGCAATCTTGGCGATGCACGGATACGCCGCGGCCCAACGTGATGTAACCTATCACGTCATCACCCGGGAGCGGTTGGCAGCAGCGCGCCATGTGGGTGAGTAATCGCCCTACCCCTTCTATGCGTAAATCATTGCTCGAGGCATCCGGCTTCAGCCGCGGTTTAGCCATTTTATGCAACATCGGTTCAACCGGTTCCACCGGCGATAAACGATTCAAAATTTGACTTAATTTGATGTCGCCACGACCTACAGCGGCCAGCAAGTCATCGTGCGTTTTGAATTTTAGTGCACTGACCACCTCATCCAAACGATCCGTTTTGATGCTTAAATTTTTTAACTCTCGTTCTAGCAGCACACGGCCATCAATGGCATGTTTATCATGATCTTGTTGGTTAAACCAATGCAATATTTTGGCTTTTGCACGCGATGTTTTTACGTAATTTAAATGAGGATTAATCCAATCGCGTGACGGTTTGGCTTCATTGCCCGTTAACACATCTACAATGTCACCCGTTTTTAATGTATACGTCAGCGGTACAATGCGTCCATTGACTTTCGCACCCCGGCATCGGTGCCCCATGTCGGTGTGCACATGATAGGCAAAATCCAATGCTGTCGCCCCTGTTTGTAAATCGAGAACATCGCCAGCAGGTGTAAACACGTACACACGATCGTCTAGAAAACCAGAGGCCACCATGGATGTGGCTTCTTTATGAGTTGCCATGTCCCGATGCCACGCCAATACTTCGCGCAACCATTCAATTTTACGCTCATGGCCCGCTTTGGCTAGCCCACCGCCCTCTTTGTATTTCCAATGGGCAGCCACCCCCATTTCAGCTTGTTCATGCATTTGAAATGTCCGAATTTGCACCTCAAACACACGCCCTTCAGGGCCAATGACAGCGGTGTGCAATGACTGATAGCCATTCGGTTTGCCATTGACAATGTAATCATCA
>DNVL01000283.1 GCA_003507515.1 Legionella sp. | reverse complement strand
CTTAAACTGTATCGTATTGATCAATCATACCCGCACCCATGTGGATAGGGGGTGGTGTGACAGCAATCCCATAAAACCCGTTGCTGGTTTGATACAAACAAGTCCAGGCGTTGTTCGAGCGAGCAATGGTGGGTTTTGGCGCGCCAAACAACGTACTCAATCGTTGATGGCCAACGTTTAATGCTTGCTGTGAAGACATCGCAGGAATAGACGTGAATCCAAAAAGCCACGCATCGTTTGTACCGTAATCGCTAAATTGTGCGACCGTATATCCTTGAAAACCGACCTCCGCGTAGGATAAACCTTCTGATTTTATCTGAGCTGCAGCAGGGCATTTTTCAGGCCTAAATGGGATTGCATACAGGACGGTATGAAACCCTCCGGCTAAAAAGGTCACACATAACAATCGGAATAATTGGCTGTACATACTGGTGTTAACTCTAATGGATTGAAACGGTTCATCACACATTCTACCAGATGATTCCCTATGCAAGATACTTTTTTAGGCCTAGCGAAACTGCGATGTCCTGCCACAATCGTAGGGTCACTGCTTGCCAAAGTGCTTGAATGAATCCAACGCCGCAAGGCCACTGTCGTTTTAATGCGCTCTTCATCAAGACTAATTTTTGATGGTCGAATGCTTCGAGTATAGTACGCTTTATCAGAATGCTAGACCATTCACCATCTATTTTTCTCGTTTGGTGGTTCTGCTCGGATCTGTCCGGGGTTCTGGACCCGCAACGCCTGAGAGAGTCAAGGTGGTTCCGCTCACCTGAGGCGTCCAATCGATGCCATTCGGGCTTGTTAAAATGGTGCCAAAACTGCCGACCGCAACAAATTGATTTCCATTGTTTACCCATACCACTCGATTTAAATTGCGAACTGTACCACTGGATTGCTGTGTCCAATTCACACCATCCTGACTCGTTAAAATAACACCATCAAATCCAACGGCCACAAAATGNNTGCTGTAAATTCCAAGCAACACTCAGCAATCTAACAGCGGAGTTGAGCGGGTGGTGGGTCCATGTCTTGCCATCGGGACTGGTTAAAATGACCGTACCTACAGCCACAAATTGATTTTTCCCCCAAACAATATCATATAACTGACCGGGTATATGGGTATTCTGAAGTTGGCGCCATTTTCGCCCATCTCGACTCGTTAAAATGAGGCCAAAATCATTGGGATCAGGATTCACGGCGTGGTAGCCGACGCCCACATACCTGCCTCGACCCCGCGCGATGCCCTTGACCGCTAAATCTAGTCCAAAAAATCGCTTCTTAAAATGAGCACCACTCTTGCTGGTATAGATGGTTGCCGACGTGGTGTCGGCATCATTAAACAACGCAAAATACTGTTGATGGCTCCAGATCATTCGCTCGAAACAAAAAGGCGTTTTATACGACGACCACGTCGTGCCGAGAGAACTTTTGAGATTCAATCGGCATTGTCCTGCAATAATGTACTGATTGTTCGCAAGAACCACGTCCGACAAATGCACGGTGTTGGTGACCTGATTCGGTGTCCATATTTCAGCATCAGGACTACTTAAAACAACATTCGAGCCGACTGCGATAATGTTTCTCGCAATAAAAGCATGACTCATCGGATGAAAACTGATGGCGAGACATCCGATGTACAATGCAATGAGAATATTCCTATGCATGCTATTTCCTTATAACGTCTATTATCCAATATGCTAAAGTTGGTCTTTTTAATATGAAGATATCCATACCCACTGACTAAGCTACAGGAGAACAAAGAAAAAATCTAGAGTAGATCGCCAGGTAAGCAGCAGGGCTATTGGTATGCCCTCCCCCCACGTTATCAATGTTGATGATGAGACCTGTCTATGCAGTTGACTCCATAAATGCCCATCATTGAGGGAGAGTATAACTCTGCTCGAGCATGGGCCGGTTGGGGTGCTGCAAAAAACCCAGCGCCATTTACCGCATGTCGCGCATTTGGAACCTCATGAAACTCTTCCACGGGGCTCCCAGGCTTCGGAGGACTAAAAACAGAGACCAGCCCATAAAGAAACAGATCCATCACATACAAGGGTGTAAGCATCAAAAGCGCTAATCCAAGGGCAACTGAACCTGCAACGATCACCAACGTATTCATAAAAAACCACCCACCAGCCGCTTCACGTGTGGCAAGTGTTGGGATCCCTTGACGAATCAATGCAATATGATCGCCCATGTCGTTTAATGTATGATCAACCTGAGTCAGCATATTTCTGGGCATGAACTTCTTCCCTATTAAAATATAGAGCATATTATGTATCATTCATGCAAAAAACAATTTTTATTTGCCTCACTTTTGTTACAATAACCGCACTGAAAAGACATTCTATTCAACCGGATCTCCATCCGTCTCAATTAGGCATTAAGAAAAATAACTTATGCGTTATTTTTTCTTAATGCCTTAGAGATGACACGGCCCCACTAAACGCATGTCTTCGTGACCAATCATCTCCATTTGCCTGGCATTGCGAATCCGGGGTTGTTTGTTAGTCCGATTCAATGTATGTTTCTATTTTTAACATAATTGATCGATGATGACCTTATTCAGCTACCTTTGTGAACGTGTGCAACAAAATGGCCCCATGCCATTCTCCGAATTTATGCATCACGCCTTGTATGCACCGCGTGGAGGATATTATTCCGCAGGATTGCAGAAATTCGGCCCGGGCGGTGACTTCATTACAGCGCCTGAACTAACGCCGCTGTTTGGGCAGACCTTGGCCATTCAATGCCAACAAATACTGGCCGTGTTGCCCGACCCCATTGTATTTGAATTTGGCGCAGGTTCGGGTCAACTTTGTGTTGATTTGCTCCGGCACTTAGAGGAGATGGATTGTTTGCCGCGTGAGTACCATATCCTTGAAGTCAGCAGCCACCTTCGGCATCGGCAACAGGCCTTGGTTGCATTAAAAATCCCGCATTTGCTATCAAGGGTTCAATGGGTATCTGCATGGCCAAAACAGCCCTTTAATGGCGTAGTGATTGCGAATGAGGTATTGGATGCCATGCCTGTTTCGCGGTTTTTACAAACGGCCACGGGCTTGTTCGAAAGTCATGTTGCGCTGAAGGCCCAAGGATTGCTTCATGAGGTCTACACAGCATGCGACAATTCACGGTTGAGCGCCCATGTTCGCACGGTGTTAGCGGCGAATTTGTTTCCTTACCAATCAGAAGCCAATTTATTTATCGATGATTGGTTGCAAGCCTGTTATGACATGTTGGAACGAGGTGCCGTCATTTTATTGGACTATGGATTTCCTCAGCATGAATATTATCACCCAGACCGAAATCAAGGGACCCTCATGTGCCATTATCGCCATCGTGCCCATACAAATCCGTTGATTCATCTAGGTGAACAAGACATCACGGCCCACGTCGATTTTACCCATGTTGCAGAAGCGGGTTTCAAGGCGGGATTTCATGTGGCCGGCTTTACCACCCAAGCTTCTTTTTTGCTGGCCAATGGGTTGCTAAGCTTGCTGGAAGGCATCACGGATGAGCACGCACGCATGAAGGGCCAGCAAGCCGTGAAGCAATTGGTTCAACCGAATGAAATGGGGGAATTATTTAAAGTCATGGCCTTGACGAAACGACTGGACTTGGCACTCAAGGGGTTTCAATTGCAAGACAAACGAGCAAGTTTATAAGCATGTCAAGATTCCGCAGCTATCATGTAGCTACGGAATCAATTCATTAGGCGTTGTTGCATAAATGCGTTGTCTTTCAAAAACATGCGCCAACTCAGCCCATTTAATCAAGCAAAACAAACATTCAATTTTATATCCACCATGTCATAGAGAACCTCTGGAATCAGAGGACTTCGTCCCTGACGTTTTTCTGTACTTTTATTAAGACGAACAAAGCCATAGTGCTCCATCGTTCGCAACGTACGTAACAGGTTATTTGCTTTGCGGCCAGTCAATGGCTCAAGTTCTGGTTCTGTCGCCTGTTGACATTGAAACCAGTTGAATCATCAGGCAAGAAAAAATGTTACAATATAGAACAATGTTTAAGTCCTTCTTTGCAGGACAAATGAGCGAGCTTATAATTATGGCAAGATATCTAACAACCGTGGAACTACAAAAAGAATCCATGAAATTTTCAGCAGGCCACACGACTATTTTTTCGGCCACCAACCGTGAGCCCTTGCATGGCCATATGTATGGTGTGTATCTTGCATTGACCACATGGGTTGAAGACAATGGGATGACATTTGACTATCGATATTATAAAGAGCGCATTCATGCCTTGTGCAAGCAGTTGAATCAAACGTTTCTCATGCCGCAGTTTTCACCCTTTTTAACCTTTGCACAAGACGATGATTATTATTATTTTACGTTTAATCATAAAAAAATACCGTTTTTAAAAGAAGACGTGACCTTGATGCCCTTAACTAACATCACCGTTGAAGAGCTGTCGCGCTGGTTTGTGAATGAGCTTATTCGCGATGCGGATGAATTGATGCGACACCGCATTGAACATATTACCGTCAAGGTCTTTTCAGCTCCGGGCCAATCGGCGAGCCACGCGTGGCAGCGCGCGTGACGTCTGTGTTTAAGGTGTGCGTTCCGCACGCCCATCTTGATTTCTTTGATTACTTGGCAGCGGCCATTGAACCCTCCATAGGCGCCCGCGTTTGGGTGCCGTTTCGGAGCAAAACGCGCTTAGGCATCGTGGTCGGTCGGGGGGCGCCTGAGAATCCAGCCATTGTGCTTAAATCCATCATCGAGGTGATCGACGACACGCCCTTGCTGACTCAGGATATGCTCGCACTTTGCCAGTGGATGAGCCGTTATTACCAGTCATCGTTATCTGAGATCATCCCGTTGGCCTTGCCGAAAAAATACCGACGGGGGGATGCACGCCAGTTGCCACAATGTGATTATTACGCCTTGATCAAACCGCCTGCTGAAGCTCATCAGCAATTGGGGGGGCGGGCGCCAAAGCAGCATGCATTGATTGACTTCATGGCGACACACGCGTCACCGGTATCGAAAAAAGTACTATCGCAGGCAGGGTTTAATACGGGTCAACGCCTTGCGCTGTGTGCCGCAGGCATTCTCTCCCTGCATTCACAACCAGACATTCCCATCATGCACCATGAAACAACGGGCCTTGCTTTGCCTTTAAATGATGAACAAGCCTTTGCAGTGAACGCCATCACGAAAGACCTGGACGCCTATCGGTGTTTTTTATTGCAAGGGGTGACGGGCAGCGGCAAAACGGAAGTGTATTTACAGGTGATAGCACGGGTATTGGCCGTGAACCGACAAGTACTGGTGTTGCTGCCTGAAATTGGGCTAACGCCACAACTGCTTGAACGATTTACGGCACGATTTGCCGTGCCGATGGCGGTCATTCACTCGCATCTCAATGATACCGAACG
>DNVL01000180.1 GCA_003507515.1 Legionella sp. | reverse complement strand
CATCCGGCACGCGCTCATCAAACGCATGCCCATGGATTTAGCGGTCGATCAAATCATGTGTGAAACGCCTAAGACAGCACATGAGGATTGGAGCCGTGAGCTGATTCTGTCGACCATGGAAAAGCACGCCCTCTTGCAGTTGCCCATGGTGGATAGCCAAAATCGCATCGTTGGCTTGGAAACATTGCACGACATCTTAAAAAAACGCCATCGCGATAATCCGGTGTTCTTGATGGCCGGCGGTCTTGGCACGCGCCTTCATCCCTTAACACAAGCCTGCCCAAAGCCGTTATTGAAAATAGGCGAAAAACCCATTTTAGAGTTGATTCTAGAGCGGTTTATAGATGCAGGTTTTCACCGATTTTTTATTTCAACGCATTTTATGCCGGAAATGATCACCGCTTATTTTGGCGATGGCAGCCGTTGGGGTGTTACCATTCAATATGTCCATGAAGAAAATCCTTTAGGCACGGCCGGTGCATTGGGGTTATTGCCCCATGATGAGATTGACCTGCCCCTCTTCATGATGAACGGCGATTTGCTTACCTCCTTGGATTTTCAAAATGTATTGGATTTCCACCACGAGCAGGATGCCTTGGCGACGGTGTGTGTGCGTGAGTATGAGCACCGGGTGCCCTTTGGTGTGATTGGTTTTGAGGGCCACCGCATTACCTCCATTGTTGAAAAGCCTCTCCAGCGCTCATTTATTAACGCAGGCATTTATTTGTTGTCACCTGAATTCATACGCAGTGTCTCGCCGCCTGGCGAGCGCATTGACATGCCTGATTTGCTCCTGCGACATGTGCACGCGGGGCGGGCGGTGAATATGTTCCCTATCCATGAATATTGGTTGGATATTGGACGGATGGATGATTTCAAACAAGCCCAAGAAGACATTACGGCGATGGATTTTTAAGCATGATCAATCAAAAAAAAGTGCTGGCGATTATTCCTGCGCGTGGTGGCAGTAAAGGATTGCCTGGAAAAAATAAACGTCTGTTGCATGGCATGCCCTTGGTGGCTTGGCCTATTCAAGCAGCATTGAATTCTCGTTGGATAGACCGAGTGGTAGTGACCACCGATGATGCTGAAATAGCCACCATTGCCGAGGCATATGGCGCCGACGTGCCCTTTCTTCGCCCCGCGCATTTGGCAGAAGATGCATCCCCTTCCTCCGATGCCATTCTTCATGCCCTTGATGTTTGCACGGCCTGCGATGGGGCCTATGATTATCTGGTGGTATTAGAGCCAACATCCCCATTAACGGAAGCCTCCGATATTGATGCAGCGATAGAAGCGCTTGTTGCCAGCGATAGTTTGTCGATTGTCGGGGCCAGTCCGGTCGGTTCATCACATCCTGCGTTTTGTGCGACCATTGGGGATGATCAACGCTTAAAGCCGTTTCATCGGGAGAGCTTTGGAAGCCCGCAGCGTCGGCAAGACGTGGAAGCACTGTATTTCTTTGATGGGTCACTGTATATTTCTGACGTGAATAAATACCGTGAAACGGCGACCTTTTATCATGAGTCAACCATCCCCTATCTTGTGCCGGCCTGGAAATCGCTTGAAATCGACACCCTACTCGATTTTTTAATCNNAAAAGCATTATTAACATTGGAACCCACATGACCACTTCATTTCAAGACCGTTTGCTACAGGTTATTCCAGGGGGCGCGCATACTTATTCGCGCGGGTATGATCAGTACCCTGAAAATGCGCCGCAAATCATGGCGCATGGGAAGGGGGCGTATACCTACGACCCGAATGGGCATGAATATTTGGATTATGGCATGGCGTTGCGCGCGGTCAATATTGGTTACGCAGAAGACGAAATAGACCTGGCTGCCTTTGCACAGATTAAAAATGGCAATAATTTAACGCGTGCTAGCCTGATTGAGTTAGAAGCAGCCGAATTACTCGTTGATTTGATCGATGGCATTGACATGGTGAAATTCACTAAAAATGGATCGACTGCCGTCTCTGCGGCTGTGAAGCTAGCCCGGGCCTACACAGGACGAACCTTGGTCGCCAGATGCGCCGAGCAGCCCTTTTTTTCATATGATGATTGGTTTATTGCGTCAACGCCTGTCAAGCGCGGTATTCCCAGCAACATCATTGAACAAACCAAATTGTTTGCCTATAACGACATTGCATCACTCGAGCAGTTGATTGCGCATTTCCCGGATCAATTGGCGTGTGTGGTGTTAGAGCCTGCAGCTGTTTCGCATCCTGCGCCATCATTGACCCACCCAGGTGAGACGTATTTGCATGATGTGCAGCGTTTATGCAAAAAACATGGCATTGTGTTTATCTTGGACGAAATGATCACGGGCTTTCGATGGGATTTGAAAGGCGCCCAACATTATTACCATCTACAGCCTGATCTGTGCACGTTTGGCAAAGCCATGGCGAATGGTTTTTCCGTGGCAGCCGTTGCGGGTAAACGCGAGATCATGGAACTCGGATCCATTGAATTTGCAGGGCGTGAACGCTTGTTTTTACTGTCTACAACGCATGGCGCTGAAATGTCAGGGTTGGGTGCGTTTGTGAAAACGGTCGAATTGATGAAACGGGATGGGGTGGTTGAACACATGTGGCGCTATGGCCAGCAATTGATTGATTTAATCAATCTGAAAGCGGCAAACGCCGGCATTGCTGATTTCTTCAAAGCAGGCGGCGTGGCTTGTTCCCCTTGGTATGCGACCTGTGATAAGACAGGTAATCCATCATTGCCGTTGCGAACGCTTTTTTCACAAGAGATGATAAAACAGGGGGTATTAATGCCGTGGATTGCATTGAGCTACAGGCATGGTGCATTGGAATTAGAGAAAACAGCAGCAGCCCTTGAATGCGCATTGCTGGTATATGCCAGAGCACTTGAACAGGGATCGACCGATGGATTGCTTCAGGGCGCCGCGATAAAACCGGTGTTTAGATGTTATAATTGATGCCTCATTTCAGAAAGAATATGCGGAAAAAATGATTCGAATTGTGCAGCTTTGCACTTTCAGTTAGAATTCATGGCTTCGGTTCCTTTGTTTGGATGTTATAATAGATGCTTCTTGATGATAAAGTGGTCCTTGTCACCGGGGGGGCGGGTCTCTTAGGCGCCGCATTTATTCACGCCATTGCCGCCAATGGTGGCATTGCAGTGATTGCCGATGTAGATGATAGTGCGGGTTTTGATTTAAAAAAACGAATGAACGAGCAACACGGCCCGGGCCGCGCGGATTACATTCACCTGGATATCACCGACAAGGCGTCTATTCTGCAGGCCATTGAATCAATATCCAACGCACACGGCCGCATCGACGCCCTGGTCAACAATGCTTATCCGCGCAATAAACAGTATGGACGCCGGATGATGGATGTGGAGTACAGTGATTTGTGCGAGAACATGAACCTTCATTTGGGCGGTTATTTTTTAACCTCACAACAAATGGCGGCGTTCTTTTTGCGCCAAGGGCATGGGAATATTGTGAAAATTGCGTCTATTTATGGTGTGGTCGCCCCTAAATTTGATATTTATCACCAGACAGAAATGACCATGCCGGTTGAATATGCGGTGATTAAAGCGGGCCTTATCCACCTGACGAAATACATGGCCAAGTTTTTTAGTGGTCAAAACATCCGGGTGAATGCGTTGAGTCCCGGCGGCATTCTTGATGCACAGCCAGCGGCCTTTGTCGAGGCCTATCGTAAGGCGTGTCTCAATCAAGGGATGTTGGATAAAACAGATTTGGTGGGGTCATTGCTTTATTTGCTGTCTGATCTATCCCTCTGTGTGAATGGTCAAAATTTGATAGTGGACGATGGATTTACTCTATAGAGGTGCTGTATGACGAATAAATTAAAACATTGTGTCAATTGCTTGTTACCAGAAACGTATGAAACCATTGAGTTTGATACCGCGGGTGTGTGCAATATTTGCAACTCAGCAAAAGTAAAAAATGAACAAATTGATTGGGTTGCGCGAAAGAAACTGCTCGACCAATTGATAGAAAAATACCGCGGAAAGGGCGATTACGATTGCATTGTCCCCTTTAGCGGTGGGAAAGACAGCACGTTCCAATTGTTATACTTAATGAAAGAATACAACATCAAGCCTTTGGTTGTGCGATTCAACCATGGTTTTATGCGTCAAGTCATTGCCGATAATAATCAGCGGACCTTTAAGAAATTAGGGGTTGATGTCATTGATTTTACACCGAATTGGCGAATCGTTAAAAAACTCATGTTGGAGTCGTTTGTTCGTAAAACAGACTTTTGTTGGCATTGCCACACGGGTATTTATTCCTACCCCATGCAAATTGCGGTAAAATTTAACGTCCCTCTTATTTTCTGGGGCGAACCACAAGCCGAGTTAACCGCTTATTACGACTATTTGAACGATGAAATTGAATACGAAGATGAAAAAAAATTCAATATGATTCGGAACTTAGGTATTTCTGCTGATGATATGTATGGCATGATCAACACGCCAGAGGATCCGATTGACCGGCGCGATCTTAATCCATTCACCTATCCAAAATTAAGTGACTTAAAAAAATTAGGTTATGCATCCGTGTGTTTAGGCAGTTTTATTCCTTGGGACTATGAGGCCAATACACGCATGATCAAAGACGAACTCGGTTGGCAAACCGATGAGTTGGAAGGCGTGCCAAACGAGGTCAATACAACCGGTGAAAAAATCGAGTGTTTTTTACAAGGCACGCGCGATTACATCAAATACATCAAGCGAGGCTACAGCCGCATTACGCAGATCAACTCGATTAAATTGCGCAATGGCATCATCACCCAAGATGAGGCTTGCGCCTGGAATGCGATGGAAGGTCAAAAGCCGGAATCCCTGGCGGTGTTTTTAAGCTACGTCGGCTTAACCGAAGATGAGTTCAATACGATCGTGAAGCCCATGGCTATCCCACCGTATGAACATGATTTTGAAAATAATCCAAAGGCAAAGCCTGTTTGGGATACCATTAAATGGTATAGAGAGGGTGAATGAGCAAAAAAATAGGCATATTAGATTACGGCATGGGCAATATCCATTCCGTATATAACGCACTCGTTCACTTAGGCCTTGATGCTGAAATCGTGAATCAGCCAGACGCCATTCAATCCTGCTCGCACTTGATTATTCCAGGCGTGGGTTCTTACGCCAATGCCATGTCAAAGCTATTAAGCCAGGGTTTGGATGTGGCCATTATCGAGCACGTGCAGAGGGGTAAACCGCTGTTAGGCATTTGTTTGGGCATGCAAATTCTGTCTGAAACGGGAGAGGAAGGCGAGACGGTCAATGGGCTGGGATTAATCAAGGGTCATGTGAAGTTACTCGATGTATCACCGCTGCCTGTACCGCATGTGGGTTGGAATTCACTCACCTTCAATGCCGACCACCCATTGTTTCATCAAGTTAAACAACACGTGGACTTTTATTTTGTTCACTCCTATTTTTTCGATGCGGCAGATGAGAAAAACGTACTGGCATACACCGATTATGGCCTCTCCTTTCCTGCGATTGTGGTTAATAAAAACGTGATTGGCATACAATTTCATCCTGAAAAGAGTCAGGACAATGGGCTGTTATTGATGGAAAATTTTTGTGAATGGGATGGCATATGTTAAAAAAACGCATCATCCCCATGCTATTGCTGAGCCAGGGGCGCATGGTTAAAGGAAGGCAATTTGAACAGTTTCGCGACACGGGCGATCCGGTGTCTGCGGCAAGAATATACAATGCACAAAATTCAGACGAATTGTTTTTTTTAGACATTGATACCCATCGAGAAGGCGGCTCCTTTGATATTCTTGAGGCCACGGTAAAACGTGTCGCGGCGGAGTGTTTCATGCCCTTAACCGTGGGCGGTGGCATTGACTCGGTAGAAAAAATACAGCGCTTATTGCTGGCAGGTGCGGATAAAGTGGCGATTACAACGGCTGCTTTCGAAGATCCTGATCTGATCAATCGGGCGGCTGCTTTATTTGGACGTCAATGCATTGTGGTTGGCTTGGATGTAAAACCATCGCCCACGTCGTCTGGGAGTTACACATTATATACCCATAGCGGCACGCAACCGTCCTCACGATCATTGCAAGATGTGGTGTTAGACATGACCGCGCGCGGTGCAGGAGAGTTTTTGGTACACGCCATTGACCGCGATGGCATGATGAATGGCTATGACTTGACGGTAGTTACGGCGGTCAAGGGCCTGACGAATCGACCGTTGATTGTTGCCGGTGGGGCGGGCACGCTCATGCATTTGGTGGATGCGTTTAAAGAAGCCCAGGTGGACGCCGTGGCATGCGCCAGTTTATTTCATTTTGGCGATAACAACCCCATTCGCGCGCGCGCCTATTTAATGAATCAGGGCATTCCCCTGAAGCGAACCAAATGAACCTATCCCTTGAACAACCTGCGTTGATCGCTTATGTGGCAAAGCAGTTAGATTTCTTTTATCCCGATGGGCACGATGTGATGCGCCATTTAAGCCACATAATGCCCATGGTCATCAAACGCATGGATCATTGTTTTTCTCACATCCATAAAAAATATTATGTTGAGCATGGCCACGCAAGTTTTCATCACTTGAACTCAGACCATTATGCGATGTTTCTCTATCTGCTGTCCAATGAAGCGTGGCGCCAAGGGTTCACACCGTTGGCCGAAAAAGCCTTTCTATTGAACAAAGCCTTGCATGGACTCGATGCGTTTTATTCTATCGCACTCCCTGATGTATTTTTATTGGTGCATCCCGTAGGCACGGTACTGGGCAATGCAACGTATAGTGATTTTTTTGTGGTCTATCAAAATGTAACCGTAGGTTCGGATGTGGGCGGAGTTTACCCATGCTTTGGCCAGTCCTGTGTTTTATATTCCAAGAGTTCCGTGATAGGC
>DNVL01000089.1 GCA_003507515.1 Legionella sp. | reverse complement strand
CATAAAATGATGGGCAAATTGCCTAAGCCCAAAAAAGCGGCCAAAATTATTATTATCTTATTTGTTACGTTCCTGATGATATTAAGTATTATTCCTTGGCAACAATTTGCTTTAGGAAATGGCAAGGTTATTGCTTTTTCTCCAACAGATAGGCTTCATACCGTGAACGCTCCTGTTGGTGGTCGGATTAAAAAATGGTATGTGGATGAAGGGATGCTTGTGAAACCTGGCGATCCTATCGTTGATATTAACGACAATGATCCAGAGCTACTGTCCCGATTGGCGCTGGAGAAAAAATCAATCTTATTAAAGATAGCCGCAGCAAAGCAAGCCATGGCAGCAGGACAATCCAACATTGATAGACAGCAAAGACTATACCATCAGGGGATTAATTCTAAGCGGCAATATGAATTAGCTCAAATTGAAAATGCTAGGTATCAAAATGAACTCGCCCAAGCAAACATTGACAAGATCGGCATTGATGTTCGTATTGCAAGACAGCAAACACAGCAGATCAAAGCGAAGGTTGCAGGGATTATCTTTAAGCGGCTAACCGGTCAAGAAAGTGTTGTTGTTCCAGCCGGGGCTGTGCTGGCTCAAATCATGCCTGAAACACCATCCCGGGCGGTAGAATTATGGATTAATGGTAACGATATACCCTTTGTGCGTCTTCATCAAAAAGCGCGCCTTCAATTTGAAGGATNNTTTGGTGGCGTGGTCTCTTTTATTGACCCGACGGATAATGGTTTGGGTTTATTTAGAGCGGTTATTGTGCCCGATGAACAATGGCCTGAACCCCGATTTTTAAGGCAGGGCGTTCGTGTGCATGGTTGGGTTCAGTTAGGAATAGTCCCGTTATGGTATGAGCTTTGGCGCCAATTCAATGGTTTCCCTCCCGAGAGGATTGCCGAGAAGAATGGGTCATGACTGTATTCTTGTTTTCTTCGAACAACAAATGGAAACGACTTTTCGGAGTACATTTGATACTTACATCTTTAAACTGTTTCTCACAGGAAGGGCATTATTTAAAACTGGAAAATGTTCTTCAAAGCGTCAGTCATTGTTATCCGCGGATCAAAATAGCCCGTCTTGAAATGAATAAGGCACAAGGCGAGTACATAACTGCATTAGGAAAGTTTGATCCTTCGCTCAAGTTAAACACGGCTTCGCAGCCTGTTGGCGGTTATATTAATGATTATGGAGATACAGAGCTCAATATCCCTACCTTCTATAATGGTGTTAAAGTGTTTGGCGGGTATCGAAATGGTCAGGGCAATTGGCCGATTTATTATCAAAACTATTTAACGAACTCTGGTGGCGAAGCTCGGGCTGGGCTGTCTTTGCCTCTGCTTCGAGATCGATTGATTGATAAAGAGCGTACGGGTCTATTGACGACAAAAGAAACCATTCGCATGAGGCAGCAGGACGCGGCCGTGATCAAAATTAAAGTTTACCAGGAAGCGATTAAAGCCTATTGGCAATGGGTTCAAGCTGGGTTGCAAGTTAGAACATTTAAACAATTAGAAATGTTAGCAAAACAGCGTCAGAAAGCGATTATAAAGCAGGCACGTCAAGGCGATTTACCCACCCTTGCCATCTCGGAAAATTTACAACTCATGATGCAACGCGAACAATTAGTTAATCAGGGAGAAATGATTTTTGAACAAGCGGCGATTAATTTATCATTGTATTACCGTGATCCAAAAGGAAATCCCAAAGTACCGTTAAACGCGGCGTTACCTCCTTCTTCTGTATTCAAGCGATCCAATCAACCGGCTCAGGGCTTGTCGCTATTACAACAACACCCAGCACTTAAAAAACTACAAAACTATTCTAACATCATTAAACTAAAAGAAAATTTAGCGAAAAATGAACTTCTCCCTCATGTAGATGCAACCGCTTACACATTCAAACAAAACGGCACTGGCGGGTACCCTCTGTTAATTCCTCAAGCAGCAATGGTCGGCGTTTCTTTTAAATATCCATTATTTCAAAGAGAAGCAAAAGGTAAATTAATGAGTGCGCGGAGTGAATTTCAACAGGTAACGACGGAAAAAAAGTTTTTATTTGAGCAATTAAAAAACGAGCTGGTCAATTTGTTTATCGGGATAAGACGGTATCATCATCAGGTGGATTTATTAAACAAAGAGCTGCATCTAGCGAGAGCAGTACAACAAGGGGAAACAACGAAATTTTATGAGGGTGATAGCACGCTGTTTTTAGTCAATCAACGAGAGCAAACAACAGCACAGGTGCGACTGAATTGGATAAATGCTAAAGTAAAGCTAGAAGAAATGATAGATCTGACCCGTTTTTTCTCATCAACGGAACTGTAGAATTGGAATAGTAACTAGCCTATTCCCCTATTGTTAGGGACTTGTGGCATGGTTCAAAAAGCACTGTTTTTAGTGAACACTCTATCCTGCGATAACAACTGTTTTTGCGTTTCTAATCAGGTTGTTACGGCAATCCATAAAGCATGGAGTGTTCACTGCATTTGAACCATGCCCATCATTCAAATACAATGGATGATCAATTCCTTTGATGATACGATGCATGATAGAGTCTTAAAGGAAGGGTTGATGATGGATGAAAAAACGGAAAGAGTCAGACCAGGGATAGATCTAAAGGGCGTCAATGCCAGCGCATTGAATCCGGCCTTGTCGAAGGCATCATCATTTGATGGTAAAGTGATGCTTGATGACAACGTCAGCCCTGAGCGAGCCATCCCTGCGCTGCCGCTTAAGAAAAGAAAGGTACTTATTTTTTTTCATGGGGACAACGACGCTTTGAGGGATGAAAAAGACATCGGGCACATGAAACGAACTAACACGTCAACCTCCCCATGATATAAATGATTTATTTTTTCTCACCTGTAACAAACATAAGAAGGGATTAATATGGCCATTGGATTGTTTTTGATATACCTCGTGTTTACCTTGATTGTATTGTATCGCGCATGCAAACCGTTGGTTTGGGATGTGGGGAGTGTCGTCTATTTGCTCTTGGCTACTTTTTATTGCGGGATGTCTTGGTTCTTCGGCACCTTGATATGGGGTCTTATTATTGCGGCAGCACTGGTGATACATGTTCTGTCCGTCCGAAATAGTATCAGCGATTTCATTTTTAAGCGCGTAGGCAAATCAATGCCCAAGCTATCCAAAACCGAAGAAGAGGCACTGAATGCGGGGGA
Organism: Legionella sp.; assembly: GCA_003507515.1. GTDB lineage: Bacteria > Pseudomonadota > Gammaproteobacteria > Legionellales > Legionellaceae > DDPF01. Next base: position 5,791 of record DNVL01000089.1, on the reverse strand, counting down.
CACATGGCTTGAAAAAGATATCTTTACTGGCTCACCCGATTGGGAGAAATTATCCGGTGTTGCCACGCAATTAACCGATGAGGAACAGGCCTTTTTGGACAATGAAACACAAACGCTATGCTCTATGCTGGATGAGTGGACCATCAGTCAGGCGCATGATTTGCCAGCAGCGGTTTGGACATATCTCAAGGACCGGGGTTTTTTCGGTTTAGTGATTGCAAAAGAATTCGGTGGGAAAGGATTTTCAGCGCGTGCGCACTCGGATGTGGTGTTAAAAATCGCCAGTCGGTCAGGCGTGGCGGCGGTTACGGTGATGGTCCCTAATTCACTCGGTCCGGGTGAACTGTTGCAACATTATGGAACAGAAGAACAAAAGGCTTATTATTTGCCACGCCTGGCGAAGGGCATTGATATCCCCTGTTTTGCGTTGACCGAGCCTGACGCAGGCAGTGATGCCACGTCCATTAAATCAGAAGCCATTGTGATAGAAAAACAGGTGGGGGGTAAAAAAATATTGGGGCTAAACCTCACCTTAGATAAACGCTGGATCACCTTGTCGCCGGTGGCCACTTTGGTTGGACTGGCTGTGGTTTTAAAAGATCCGGAAGGTTTGTTGAAAGGTATAGGGGATGAGGGCATTACCTGTTTGCTCATACCGCACGACGCTGAAAATCTTGAGATTGGCAATCGCCATTTACCGGCAGAACAGCCCTTTATGAATGGCACGATTCGCGGGGCAAATATTTTTGTGCCGATCACCAGCATTATTGGTGGACAAGAAAAGGCGGGCCATGGTTGGCAAATGCTGGTTGAATGCTTGTCCATTGGTCGATCCATTTCGTTGCCCGCACTTGGTGCGGCATCGTCTAGTATTTCGTATTTGACCACGGGTGCTTTTGCACGCATTCGGCGGCAGTTTAATCTTGAAATCGCACAATTTGAAGGCATTGAAGAGAAGTTGGCAGAAATAGCGGGACTGACTTATTTGGTCAGTGCCAATCGACTATTAACCGTTGCCGCCGTGAACGAGGGCAAAAAACCCTCTGTTGCATCCGGNNGCGTGTTGTGATCAATGACGCGATGGATGTGCACGGCGGTCGAACGGTTGTGGTGGGACCGCGCAATTACCTCTTTAATTATTACCAAGGCATTCCCATTTCAGTGACCGTTGAAGGTGCCAATATCATGTCTCGGAATCTATTGATTTTTGGACAAGGATCAATGGCGTGCCATCCATTCGTGCGAGATGAATTTTATGCCGTGACGCAAGGTAACAAAGCTGCATTTCGGGCGTTGATTTGGCAACATGCGTATTATTACATGCAGAATAAAGCCAAAGCCATTTGCACCGCCTGGACCGGTGGGATATTTATTTCTGCACCAAAGAATGCCTTAAAGCGGGAATATCAGCGTTTGGCACGGTTAAGTTATGCCTTTGCTTGGATTGCTGACTTGTCATTGATGTTCTTAGGCGGAGATTTGAAACGCAAAGAGCGATTATCAGCGCGTCTTGCCGATGGCATGTCTTATCTTTATTTAGCCATGGCGGCATTGCGTTATTTCCAAGCCAATGGAGAAGATGCGGATCAACGCATGCATGCGAAGTGGGCGGTCACGTATTGTTTTTATCATGCGCAGAAATCCATGATGGCCTTTTGCCAAAATTTCCCCTCTCGAATCATAGGTTTCCTGGTACGCGTTTCGGCGTTCCCCTTTGGCCAAAGCATGCGCTACCCCAGTGATAAACTGGATCACCAATTGGCACAGTTAATGACGAAAAACAATTCGTTTCGAGAGATGCTGGTTCAGTCGGTGTATTTAAGTGGTGACTCGAAACAGCCGATTGATAAAATGGAACATGCGTTACAATTAATCATAGCGAATGCGGAACGGTATGGTAAAATAAATGATTTGAAGCGTTTTAAATCCATTTATTTAACGGAGAAGCTGGTGGATAAAGTGTCGAAAGGTGAACTAACGCAGGAAGACATGGACGCGCTAGTCGAAGTCGAACAAGCACGCTGGGATGCCATTCAAGTCGATGAGTTCTTGTTTGATGACATGAAGAATAAATCGTTTTCCTCCCAAATGGATGAAGTGAAATTACCATTTTCAGATTTGAAATAGAGGAATTGAGTCATGAGCTTACCCCTAGCCAGAAATGGTTCAAATGCAGGCAAAATCAGGCCCAATGCGGATTCTTGGAAGAAGCTTGTAGAGATTGCAGGCAAACAACTGGAAAGCCTAGAATATTTAGAAAAATCGGCCCATTCATTCTTAAAGAAAGAAGGTTTGCTGAAAGAGTACGATGGGTTAATGAATGAATTATCGCAGATTGTTAAAAATGCGCAGTTTCAAGAAAACACGAAAGTCAGTCCCTGGTTGGGCGATACGCAGCGGCTTGCATTGAATGAAACCGATTTCAGCCTGTTTCATAAATTTTTGGCATCCGAAAATGCCAAGGCCGTGGTCGCATTGTTTGCAAACCAAACCCCCGGCACGGAGAACGTCATGAATTATGCGGTCAGCGTTGCCGGTGAGTATATTCGTAACTTCACATTCGAAGGGGAGGCGCTGGAAGGGGAATCGTTGGCTGAGATGGACGGATTATTCAATGCGTGGCTGGTTGAGAATAATATGATCAATTCAGAGGGCGTTCTCTATGAGCGCACAGCATCAGGTGAGATCAAACAAGACAAAAAAGGCAAGCCAGCCATCATGGATTCAGAAAAATTCAAGGATGTGCTGCATGATAAAAAGAAAGGGTTTGAGCATTATGTGCAGGGCGAGCTGAGCAAAATCATGCCTGAAAAAAAGAATATTCATTTCGCAATTAAAGGGCACGACTACGTGCAACCAGCAGTCACACCACGGCATGATGAGCCCGACACGAGACAAGAGGTGAGTTCCCATTGATGAGGGCGGTTGGGTGCGTATGGGGGTGTCATCCCCCGTATGACTGAGCCTGCATGAGTCGCGCGGGTGAGCCAATATCAATCCACGTGCCCGTATAAACCGTGCCGGTTGCCTGCCCGTCCATCGCGAGTCTGCGCAGCAATGGCGTGACGGAGTAGCGGCCTGGTTTTACGCCATGAAACATGCCCGGTCGGTAGCAGGCAATGCCTGCAAAGGTGTATTGTCGATGGGTGTTGTTGAGCCGTCCTGTAGAAGACAGGCCAAAGTCGCCTTGTGATTGATAGTCTGGTTTTTTGATGAGAACTAAATGCGCACCGCTTTGGATGGGCAAGGCGAGTGTTTCAAAATCAAAATCCGTAAAAATATCCGCATTGACGGTCAGAAACGGTTTATCGCCTAACAAGGGCAATGCATTGAAAATTCCACCGCCCGTCTCAAGCCCGCCGGGAGGCTCTGGTGCGTAACGGATTTCAATTCCCCAATGTTCGCCAGTGCCTAACCGGCGCCGAATTTGTCCTCCCAAATAGGCATGATTAATCACAATTCGATCAAATCCAGCCTGCGCCAGATGGGCGACATGGTATTCAATGAGTGGAGTACCCTGCACTTTACAGAGCGCTTTGGGGGTTAAATCCGTGAGCGGCCGCAATCGCTCCCCACGGCCAGCCGCTAAAATCATGGCGGTTTTCATCGGTTCACTTTCTGTAGGAATGGTTTTTGCACCGTATTCTGCATAAAGCGGTAGAGGGGTTGCAATTCGTCATATGTTTCAAGGCAAGACATGACATAGTTAAAGGTCAGTGGTAAGTCACCCAAATAACCAGGCTTATTATCTCGCAAATACAGACGGCAAAAGACACCCAATACTTTTAAATGCCGTTGCAAGCCGCAGAAATCAAATCCGCGATTGAATGCTTCGAGGGTATTTCGATTTCCTGGCGGTAGATGTTGGTGAAAATAAGCCGTCCATTGCATGATTTTTTCGCGCGGCCATTGAATGTAGCAATCCTTGAGCAATGAGACCAAATCGTAGGTATATGGGCCATTCATAGCATCTTGAAAATCAATGACACCTAATGTATCACCTGTAACCATGAGGTTACGCGAATGGTAATCGCGATGAATCAAGACTTGTGGCTGATTTGAAATGTGTGTGGTGAGCCCATCAAAGGTGCTCGTTAATAACGTCGTTTCGTCCGTGCTGAGTTCAATACCGAGATAGGCTTCTAAAAACCATTCGCGAAAGAGGCTTAGCTCGTTAAGCATAAAGGGTGTATCGAATGCGGGGACGGCTGCCGGGATCCGTTGAATATCCAAAAGTGTCTTCATGGCCAATGTATAGTATTTGTCGGCATGTTTTGATGATAAAACGTTGAGCAGTAGTGCGTCGCCTAAATCTTCAAGCAATACGAAACCTTGTTTGTTATCAACGGTATGAATCGTTGGGGTATGCACACCATGCTCAGCCAGAAGACGACCCATCTGAACAAATGGACCGATAGCCTCTTTGTCTGGCGGTGCGTCCATGATGACACGTGTTAGGCCATCTGTATGCAGGCGAAAATAACGCCGGAAGCTGGCATCGCCCGCCAAAGGGGTTATGGTGAATGCTGTTTTACCCAGGAGAGCTTTCAGCCATTCGTTCAGTGCGGTTTCTCGTGTTTGCATGGTATACTTCCTGCCCTCGTTTAGCCAACGCAATACAATAAGGCATTTTAGTGGCGTTGAACAACAAATTATATTATACGTTAGCCGGTCTTCTGCGGCTATCTGCGGTGTTGCTTCTGGGGGCGATGCATCATGCGACAGCAGACAGCGCAAGCATCGCCATGGAACCCGTACACGCATGCGTTATCGCGCGTGGGGCACCGCTGACAGCTCCTCTTCGTGCAGAAATCGCAGAATGTTTGGGCTGGGAAACCAACCATGCGTCCCCTGTCTGCCATGGTGCCTATCAAGCGCTGAATGTAACCCCTCTTGCCGATCCCGATGAAACCCAGCTGATGGCCGATCGGGTCTCGTTTTATCCCACCGGTCGTTCGGAATTGTCGGGGCATGTGAATGTGCGCCAAACACAGCGCATTGTGAATGCACAAACGGCCTATGTCTATCGGGATAAAAAAAGCCATCAAGTGACCCAAATTAAACTCTTGAACAATGTTCGTTATCTCGAACCAGGGCGGCTCATGCTGGCGAAACGAGCCACCATTAATCCACAGGATAAGTCAGGTCGTGTAGAGGATGTACTGTATCGCTTTGATTCGCACCACTCCACAACGACTTTACCGGCTTGGGGGCGCGCTAGTTTTATTGAACGGTTTGCCAACCAAAATTATTGGCTACGCCAAGCAACCTATAGCACGTGCGCACCAAAGGATAGAGCCTGGCAAATTGAAGCGAGTGATATTACTCTCGACCACGCGAGTGAGACCGGTGTTGCACGAAATGCATTGTTGCGTGTGGGTGACTGGCCGGTATTCTATACGCCATACATGAGTTTCCCAACATCCAACGCGCGAAAGTCGGGATTTCTAATGCCCATGTATGGGTATTCAAACGTGGGTGGCTTTGATTTAGCGCTGCCTTATTATTGGAATATAGCGCCTAATGTGGATGCAACCATTGTTCCTCACGAGTATTCACGCCGGGGGACAATGATTGGAGGAGATCTTCGTTTTTTAACATCGAATTCAGTAGGTATTGTTGGGGGTGATTTTTTGCCCAACGATCAAGCTTATAGCGCATTTCTAACATCAAAGAGTGGCGAATTCCCTCAGTTAAAGGATTACTCAACGGATCGATGGTCCTTTTTTCTCCGTGATGCCACACAATTAACGCAACGCTTAAGCATGAATATTAATTATCAACAGGTATC
>DNVL01000132.1 GCA_003507515.1 Legionella sp. | reverse complement strand
TTAAAGAGATCAAAATCATTGGTAATCATGCGTTTTCTGATCACGAATTGTTATCAGAACTGGCATTGTCTTCCAGTAATGTGCTGACCTATTTTACGAAGAAAGATCAATATTCCAAAGCGTCAATGGATGCGTCATTGGAAGCGCTTCGCTCCTTTTATCTGGATCATGGGTATTTGAAATTTAATATTGTGTCCTCTCAAGTGCTATTGGCGCCGGATAAAAAAGATGTGTTTGTGAATATTCACATTGAAGAAGGTCCTCAATATCGATTCGCAGGTTTTGCTGTGGCAGGCAAGACCGTTTTACCCAAAGAAAAAATAGAGTCTTTGGTTCAGGTGAAATCAGGACATGTCTTTTCGCGAAAACAAGTCACCGAAAGTATCTCGGCCATTGGGTTGGCACTGGGCGATATTGGCTACGGTTTTCCGGCAGTGAATGCGGAACCTCGCATCAATGAAAACGACAAGACTGTGTTTATTACCTTTGTCGTCGATCCAGGCCGCCATGTCTATGTTCGTCGGATTGATTTTCACGGCAATACGAAAACAGCAGATTACGTGTTACGTAATATCATCCGTCAGGATGAAGGGGCCTTGTTGTCGTTGCACAACATTAAAGAATCAGAACGTCAATTGCGCCTCTTGAATTATTTGAAAGACATTAACATTAAGACAACGCCGGTTCCTGGTGCGAATAATCAGGTCGATTTGGATGTTCAAGTGGAAGAAGCGCCCTCAGCCGAAGCCACCGCCTCCGTGGGGTATGGTACGACAGGACCACAAGTCAATGCGGCGTTCAACCAATACAATTTCATGGGTACGGGTCGAACCATTGGTCTGGGCTTTAATGCCAGCTATTGGGGACAAGATTATACGTTCAATTATTACAATCCTTTTTATACAAAAACAGGCGTAGGGCGTGGGTTTGATCTCTATTACAACACCCTTGATCCGAAGCATTTGGATGTTAGCTCCTACAGCTCCGACCGGTTTGGGACGGATGTGACTTACAACGTGCCGCTGGCTGAAAAAAGCGGTGTGCAATTTGGTTATGGGTACCAAGGCATGCGGATTAAATCTGTGGGCCGCGTGTTGCAAATCCAAAATTTTGTAAATCAATATGGGCGGGACTTCAATCAGATTCGTTTAACAACGGGCTGGAATCGAAATAGCTATGATCAGATGCCCTACCCCAACCAAGGGGTTAATCAGCAAGCGGGCATGCTCTTTGCCTTGCCTGCAACGTCGCAATCATTGAATTATTACAAAGCATCGTACCAAGCACGTGGCTATGTTCCGTTGGTCAAGGGGTTTATTTTTACCGCGATGGGCAACGTAGGGTACGGAAACACCTATGACAATCAGGGCTTGCCTTTCTATGAAAACTATTTTGCCGGTGGTATTGCGCAGCCCGGACAGGTGCGTGGTTTTGATAGTTACGCTTTAGGGCCTAAAGATGATCATGGCAATGCCATTGGTGCGAATTTATTGGTGAATGGCAGTATGGGCATTGTCTTGCCTTATCCGTTTAGTCGCGAGACCCTTCGTGTGAGTCTGTTTGCGGACGCAGGCAACGTCTTTGTTCGGGGAACACCCGTGGCGCTGAGTGGGACAAATGCAGGCAGCATGCGTTACTCGGGGGGCGTTTCGGTTGAGTGGCGCTCGCCCATGGGGCCTTTGGCCTTTAGTCTGGCCACGCCATTCAATGCTGAGTCTTTGGATAGGGTCCAACCCTTTGCATTTTCTGTGTCGTCCGGTTTTTAGTGATCGCAACCTATAATAATTTGTGCTAGCATTTATGCTGGGATTGAGTGAGTTGATTTTTGAATTGGGAGTGAAATGATGAAGAAAATGGGTGGTGTTTTAATTGCGTTCATGTTGGCTATTAGCAGCAATGCCTTTTCAGACGGAACAAAAATCGGTGTCGTTGATTTACAAAAAATCATGCAAACATCGACCCAGATGAAAGGAATTCAAGAAAAGCTTGAAAAAGAGTTTAAGCCTCGTCGTGATAAATTGGTTGCAATGGAAGAAGGCTTGAAAAAAGACATGGAGAAATTCAAGCGTGATACAGCCATTATGAGCCAAACGCAACGAAAAGATCTGGAAAAACAAATTGTGGCGACGCAACAACAATTTGAACGGGAAGGGCAGCAATACCAGCAAGAGTTGAGTACAGCACACAATGAGGCCATGGAAGAATTTTATAATAAAATCCGTGCAGCCATTGCAAAAGTAGCTGAAAGCGAAAAATATGACTTGGTTTTCCAAAAAGATGCGGCCCCCTTTAGCGTCGATAAACTCGATGTAACTGCGAAAGTAATGCAAGAAATCAACTGATTGTGGTAGGTTTGATTGCGCCGTTGACACTTAGACGGCGTAATGTTTTGGTATTGTAGAGTGAGTGAATGACATGAGTGGATTGGTGGATATTAATAAAATTCTTGATTTATTACCGCATCGTTATCCCTTCATTTTGGTTGACCGGGTGCAGGACTATAAAGCATTTGATTATTTGGTGGCCTTGAAAAATGTGACGATTAACGAGCCTTTTTTTTCCGGACATTTTCCAGGCAATCCCATCATGCCGGGTGTGTTAATGTTAGAGTCTTTGGCACAAGCGAGCGCCATATTATCGAATTTATCGCGGGAACCAAAACCTGGATATGAATTTTTATATTTTTTTGCAGGCATTGACAATGCTAAATTCAAGCAAGTGGTGACGCCGGGCGATCAATTGCGTTTGAATATTAAATTAACGGGTCAAAAGCGCGATTTTTGGCGAATGCATGGTGAGGTTTTTGTTGGTGAAAAAATGGTCTGCTCTGCAGATTTAATGAGTGCCGCGAAGGAAGTAAAAAAAAGTGATCAGTGAACATGCAATGATTCATCCATTAGCACAATTGGGTGAGGGAGTATCTGTCGGTCCTGGAACCATCATTGGGGCTAACGTTGAGATTGGTGACGGCACTTGGATTGGACCTCATGTGGTGATTCAAGGACCAACCGTGATTGGCAAGCATAATAAAATTTTTCAATTTGCCTCCGTGGGTGATGAGCCGCAAGACGTGACGTATCAAGGTGAAGCCACGCGTTTAGAAATTGGCGATCACAACATTATTCGTGAATTTTGCATGATAAGCCGTGGCACAACAAAAGGCGGCGGGCTGACACGATTGGGCGATCATAATTTTTTAATGGCTTATTCGCATATTGGTCATGATTGCATGGTCGGCAATCAAATCATCATGGTCAATTATTCAGCCCTATCGGGTCACGTGATCGTTGATGACTATGCCATTATTGGCGCATACGCGGCCGTTCATCAATTTTGCCATGTGGGTGCATATGCGTTTATTGCGCGTGCAACGTACGTTACGAAAGATGTGTTGCCTTATGTCATGATTGCGGGCATTACCACAGCAGCTTGTGGGATTAACACCGTCGGGTTGAGACGACGAGGGTTTTCATCCGCAGCCATTGACCTGTTGCGACGTGCTTATAAAGTGATATTCAGAAAAGGTTTGACGGTACAGCAAGCGTTGGTGGAATTGGATGTATTGCGGCAGGACTGTCCTGAACTGGTCCCCATGATAGAAGCCCTTCAACAATCCACCCGAGGCATCGTTCGGTGAGATCGTTCAACCTGCACTCAAATCTGACCGCTCTCATCAAGCATCGTGGGCATCCCTTCTCACGCGGATGAGGGCCTCTCCTCAGATACTTTAAACTTAATATTAGGTGTTTTATGTTAGATCCTCATTTATTGCGTGAAAACCCCCAATTTGTAGCCGAGCAACTGCTAAAACGCGGCTTCCATTTCGATGCCCCAGCATACATGGCATTGGAAGTGCTGCGTAAAGACTTGGCCATGGCAACGCAAGCGTTGCAAGCGGAACGCAATCAGCGCTCCAAAGACATCGGCCAGGCCGTGGCGCGAAAAGAAGACATCACGGCTATGCGTGCAGACGTGAGCCGAATCAGTGAGGAGATGGAGGCTAAAAAAGCCGAGTTAGCTGCTGTGTTGGAACGCATTGAAGCCATCAACTTGCGCTTGCCGTGCATCCCGCATGCCTCTGTTCCTGTGGGTCGTGATGAACAAGAGAATCAAGAAATTCGCCGATGGGGCGATGTGCCGGTGTTTGATTTTGACGTTAAATCCCATGATGAATTAGGGGAAGCCCTCGGTCAAATGGATTTTGCGCTTGCGGTTAAAATTACGGGCAGTCGCTTTGTCGTGATGAAATCAGCCCTTGCCAAATTGCATCGTGCACTCATTCAATTCATGCTGGACATTCATACCCAAGAGCACGGTTATGAAGAGATTTACGTGCCTTATATTGTCAATGCAGACAGTGTACGCGGCACGGGACAATGGCCTAAATTTGAAGAAGATTTCTTTAAATTGCAAGGCGATGCCGGGTACTATTTAACCTCTACGGCAGAANNCAGAAATCCCAGTGACCAATACCGTGCGCGACATGATATTAAATGTGGAGTCACTGCCCATTCGCCATGCTTGTCACTCGCCTTGTTTTCGAAGCGAAGCCGGATCATATGGCAAGGACACAAAAGGCTTGATTCGACAGCATCAATTTGAAAAAGTAGAGCTTGTGTGGGTGACCACGCCAGAATCCTCTTATGAGGCGTTAGAACAACTCACACAACATGCCGAGGTTATTTTACACCGTTTGAGTCTCCCTTATCGTGTCATTGCGTTATGTACAGGTGATTTGGGGAATGCTGCTAAAACGTATGATTTGGAAGTCTGGCTGCCGAGCCAAAACACCTATCGCGAAATTTCATCCTGCAGTAACATGGAATCCTATCAAGCGCGGCGTATGCAAACGCGTTACCGGCATCCAGAAACGAATGAGATGGTGTTGGTACACACATTAAACGGCTCCGGCTTAGCGGTTGGCCGAACACTGGTGGCTATCATGGAAAATTACCAGGATAAAGATGGCAGTATTATTATTCCTGAGGCATTGCGTGCTTATATGGGGGGAATGGAAAGAATCGTTATGACGGCACAATAGCGTTATTTGTATCTGAAATCTCGAAATTGCGCTACGCAAACTCAGACTCGCCTGAAAATTCTAGTTTACAATCTTTTGGGTGGGCTTTCACATGCCAAAGCGGTAGCATCAGAAAGAAAGGAATCAAGCAGCAAATAAACAATGTGAGGAAGAAACAATCCCAACCGTAATTTTTGATAATTGCCCCTAAAGGAGCGCCAGCGAGAACCGCACCTAAACAATAAGCAAAAAATCCTGCAAAGCCAGTTGCAGTCGCTGCTGCTTTTTTATGTGCTAACTCTGCACATGCCATGCCAATCATCATTTGTGGTCCAAAGATAAAAAAGCCAAAGAAAAAAAGAAACAACGAATCAAGGAGTGGTGTATATCCCTTCGTCAACGTAAAGAGTAATAAGGTTGCAAATACTCCTCCAGTAAAAAGCACATTGATTGGATTGCGTTTGCCTTGAAACATTTTATCAGAAAGCCAGCCGGCAGTCAGGCTTCCAAAAAAACCACCTACCTCAAACCATATGACACAACTACCTGCTGTGATCAAGGAGTAATCTTTCACTTCTGTCAAGTAAAACATACTCCAATCATTAATAGCCGTTCGGACAATGTAAACAAACAAATACGAAATAGACAATACCCAAATATATGGATTACTTAACACATAAATCCACAGAATTTCTTTGACTGATAGCTCTGTTTTTTCTTGATGGTTATTTTCTGAAGAAGAAAAATCGTTTCTATATTTTTCTATCGCAGGTAATCCAAGCGACTGCGGAGTATCTCTTAAAGAGTGGATTAAAAAAAAACCTCCCAAAATACAGATAATCCCCGGCACAAACATGGCTGAACGCCAGCCGAAATATTGTGCACACATGGCAACAATTAATGGAATTAATGCTCCCCCGACATTATGTGATGTATTCCAAATGCTCCACCAACGGCCACGTTCGGACTGAGAATACCAATGTGTTAATAACTTAGTACATCCCGGCCATCCCCATCCTTGAAACCAACCATTAAGCCCCCAAAAAAGAGCAAATAACCACCAGGTCGAAGACAAACCAAAAAAAATATTAAAAATACCGGTCAAAATTAAACCAAACGCCATTAAATAGCGAGGATTTGATTTATCACCAAGAATTCCACTCAAAAATTTACTGATGCCATAACTTAAGCTCAAAATGCTAGCAATCATTCCCAGTTCAGTTTTGGTCATCCCTAAGGTACTTTCCAATGCAGGCATCGCGAAGGTAAAACTCTTTCGCGTAAAATAAAACAAAACATACCCTATATACATTCCATAAAAGGTGCGGATACGCCAATAACGATACTGTCGGTCAACAATGGTTTTATCCTGAATTTCGTTAATATAAGGGGCTGGTTTTAAAAGATTCATAAATGCCATGATTGTCCGTCACCATGATAAAACATAAGATTAGAATGCAACCTACAAGGTATGTTAAATCTTTCTATAAATCAAGGATTCTCGCTTACTTTTAAAGGACAATAGGCTACCCGCAGTCAATTTGCAGGACGTCGTACTACGGGTATTCGGGTGGAGCCTTAAAATTTAAATGGTATTTTTGTGAAATTATAAATAAGCTATATGATTTTATTAAAATGGATTTATCGAATGAAAGAAATGGTTTGTTTGTTAGAACAAGAGCAAAGCGATTTTTCCCATGATAGCCGTCTTGACGTCATTATGGTTTTAAAGAGGAAATTTCGTACTCAAAAAGATTGGATTACTGCCTCTTTCAACCAATATAAATTTACTGAAGAAGAATCGCAAAAAGTCCAAGAAGCCATTTTAAAAGGGGATCTTCGAGTAACAGATATTCTAGAACGTCCATTTAGCCACTATTTTTGGAGTTTTCTTGCCTTTAAGTGGGGAGAGATACTTTCAGGTGGAAAAAGATTATCTAAACAAGAGGTCTTGCAAATTGCTACCTACTCTAGCAACGACCAAGAATTTGCAAGAACCCCCATTCAAAATAGAAATAGGCTGCTAAAAGGTGTGCCATTAATTATAGGTAAAGTTGTTACTTCTATGGCGCTTTGTATGGTATTTTGCCTAGGATTGCTCAGTACTTTAGGCGCTCCCTNNCCCCTTCGGTGTTAGCCTCGGCTTAGCGATAGTACTTTCCTGCTGTAATGGAATCGTGTGTTTATTAAGTCGTGGGCAAGCCATGCTTGATAGTGCTGGCTTTCAGCCTCAAAAACAAAAAACGTTTAAGAGGCTTGAAGACAATTTAAAAGAAAAAACGATATGGGATAAAGGTCAGAAATTATTTTTTGGTATTGTGACATTGCTGGCATGTCTTTCTGCGGGCATTTCTGGGTACGCTGGTCTCGTAGGACTCCTCACTTTTTTGGGGGCAGGTACGCTCGCCTCTCATCCGCTCGTTTTGGTCGTTACAGTGGGGTTATCTTTGGTTGCTGCTATTTCTTTTTATTCGTTTCAAGCCATCGGCATACGTGAAAATTATATCAAATTTAAAAATCTCTTTATTGATGAGTATAAAAAAAGCCATGGCTTGTTGCGATGTGTCTTATTAGGATTGATCAGTGCGGTCTTTTTAATAGTTTATGCAACACTCACTTGGTTTACTACGGTATCAGGGCTTAATAAGCTTTTAAATACTATGGGTGCCACTCCTGATACTCTTTTAGCACATGTCATTGCAATGATATGCACATCGACTACCATGGTTGTTAATACTTTCTCACAAGTATACAAAGTCTTTAACCCGAAAACCTATGTCGATCTAAAAGAAAAATTTGAATCCATATATGAGCCACCGGAAGAAAACAAAACAAGAGCGCAAAAGATAAGTCATCAAGCCCTAAATGTGTTTAAGTTATGTGCTTTGATAGGTGATTCTCTTGCTTATTCCGTTGCAGGTGGCATCCGAAGCGGAATTCATATTGGTGAAACGCTGGGAGACGCAATAGGGGAAAAATTTGCATTAAGCATTATTATGGCCATATTGTCTCCAGTCGTTTTAGTATTCGTATCGATAGCTTTTACTTGGCCTAGCGTTTTTGAGAGAAAAAAATCGACTCAATATTCTTCACCGCGGGAAGAACCATGGATAGAAGAAAGGAGTCAAAATAATAGGTCATTACCAACATTAGAAAAAGATCCTAAACTGAATAACGCCGATAGTAGGCGATCTGGAATAAAATTTTTTGATGAGCGATTGCGCGGAGATAATCATCTTCATTCCAATAATGATAGTGGACCCCGCCATTGTCAAACATAATACGCAACCGACGCCATCAATGAAAACCCAATGATCACAAAGCTAAAATCGGCTAAATTACAGCAGCGTTGCACCATGACGCAGCGCTCAAGACCATGTAGGGTGCCTAAATAGAGGAATGTTCCTGCAGAGACCGCAATCAATATGGGATCGATCAGCGTATGGGTTTCAACCCCGTGTCCAAGGTACCAGCCGATAAAAATGCCCAAGGGGCTCATGAGGGCAAACACCAGAAAAAAGCCAATGCTTTTTTTAGTGGTTAGGCTGCTTTTATTGAGTTGTACCGCAATGGCAAAACTTTCGGCCCACTTGTGCGTAATAATGGCTAAAAACAACATGATGACCAAGGAGTATTCTTGGCTAAAGCCTAAGGCGGCACCAAGCACTAAAGAATGGATCGATAACATGATCCAGGCGAGAATCGCGAAAGCAGGGTGGGCTGAATCATGGTGGTGATAGAGCTCTTTACCTACATGCTCCAGCCATAAAAACAAGAGAAAGATGCCGCCGGTGATGAGGTATGAAAAGGGGTAATGGTAACCTAAGCGGTGGAACATGGCCGTTGATTCAGGCAACATATGCAATAATGCGGCGCCTAAAAAAACACCGGTGGCCAATGTCTCACCGATGGGGAAATCAAAATGCGCATCGTGTTGCAGGCGCTTTTTAAACGGGTACCAGCCTGCCAGCAAGATGACTGCGAAAATACTGAGTGCAAAAAACAATTTTAAAGTGGCCGTAGCCATAGGGTGTAATCCTTATAAAGTTTCGTGGTGGAGTATAGCAAGGGTCTCGGTTTGGCTCAATAAACGAACGGTTTCAATGTGCGGTTGACCCACTAAATCATCACGAATGCGTTGACTTAAGCGCTTTTCTTGGTTGGTTGCTTGAGCACAGATCAAATCTATGCTGAGTTTCCCATTTAAATAATGTAAATTCCAGGCTTGAATGCAGGAGAAGTCGACTTTCCATTGCTGTAACCATTCCCCTTCCACTGTTTTGCGGTTCGGTAAATGGAGAGATGGGGAAGAGATCTCATCGTCTTCAGGATCCACATGAACCGTTACATCCTTGACGCGGTCGAATTGATTCATCAAGGCAACGTGCACGTGCTGAGCGATATAGTGTCCCTCTGAGACGGATATGCTGGGGGAAACGAGGATATGCACATCAATGAAAATGTCTCCCCCCATCATGCGCGTGCGCAATTGATGAACTTTTTGAACCCCTTCAATGTCCTCGATAACGCGTTCTATTTGAGCCAATAAGGCAGGCTCTACGGCCGTATCCACCAATTCTTTGATGCTATTGTAGCCATAACTCAATCCCATTTGGATGATCAAGCCACCCACGATAACCGCGGCCACAGCATCAAAGCCCACCCAGCCAAATACACTCCCCATTAATCCGACTAAAACCACGATCGATGAGGCAGCGTCAGAGCGGTGATGCCAAGCATTTGCAATGATTAAATCGGAACCAATGCGTTTGCCAATGTGGTGTGTGTAATGGAAGAGCGCTTCATTGGCCAGAATGGATAACGCTGCAATGGGCAGGGCAAAAAAGCCTGGTTTGCTGTGTTGATGGTGGATGATTTCATCCAGTGAGTCCCAGGCAATGCCCGCGCCTGCAAGAATCAGCAGAAGAGCGAGCAAAAAGGTGGCGGCCGTTTCAATGCGTTTATGGCCATAAGGGTGTCCTGCGTCGGCGTCTTGACTGCCATATTTGGATGCGAACACGACCATCATGTCGGTTACGAGATCAGAAAACGAATGGAGTGCGTCGGCAATCAATGCATGAGAGTGAAACGCAACGCCACCGACTAGTTTGATAACCCCCAGGAGTGCATTGACTGCAGCACCGATCAGGGTGACTTTTTTTGCTTGATGATACCGGACATCGTTTGCCATGGTAAATCCTTGAATGAATATCAAGTCCGGATTCGATCCTTCATGCGGACTGGTAAGTTCTGGGCCAGTAGTCCATGGCCAATGTTTGCAACGAGTTTAACATGCTATACACAGAGTTATCCACCGATTTTGTGGATAATAAATGCAGATGACCATCTTTGAATAAAATTAAAAACCGACAACTTTCAACCGCTTACAAAAACAAAAGGCCTTGTTGTGCGATTTGTTTAAATATGGAACTAAAAAGTTATGCACAATGCATTGGTGCACCTATATACTCAATAAAAAGCATTACCCTTGTAGAAACGGCTCAAATTCCCCAAGCCATCGCTTGGCAATGGCATGGGCGATGGCGGGTTCGTTACGGCTTAATTGGATAGCGGCGGTCACCACGCCTTGCAACAACCCTTCATCACGTGGCAAGTGAGCGACTTTATATTCACGATAACCCGTTTGTCGCGTGCCTAAAAACTCACCCGCGCCGCGTAATTGCAGGTCTTTTTCAGCAATGAGGAAGCCATCGCTCGTGGATCGCATGATGCGCAAGCGTTCATTGCCTTGTCTCGACAGAGGCGATTGATAGAGCAATAAGCAGTGTGACTGAGCGCTCCCGCGGCCAACGCGGCCACGCAACTGATGCAATTGCGACAAGCCTAAACGTTCAGCATTCTCAATGATCATGAGACTGGCATTGGCAACGTCGACCCCGACCTCAATGACGGTAGTGGCCACCAACACGTGGATTTCTCCCGCTTTAAATGCGGCCATGATGGCTTCTTTCTCCAATGGCGTCATGCGGCCATGCACCAAGCCTACGCGTATATTAGGCAATAGGGTTTGCAAGCGTTCCGCACTCTCGGTGGCCGCCGCGCATTGCAATGCTTCCGATTCATCAATCAAGGTGCACACCCAATAGGCTTGACGGCCGGTGGCGATAGCCGCTTGTAGCCGGCTGATGATGGATTCACGCTTGTCTTGGTTGACAACGGCTGTTGTAATGGGGGTGCGCCCTGGGGGTAATTCATCAATACTCGACACATCCATGTGTCCAAATTGGGTCATGGCTAACGTTCGGGGGATGGGGGTGGCGGTCATGAGGAGTTGGTGCGGAATGCAGGAATTTTTTTGTCCTTTTTGTTGCAATGACAACCGTTGTTCGACACCAAATCGATGTTGTTCGTCAATGATCACAAGGCCTAATCGTGCAAAGACAACGCTCTCCTGAAAAAGGGCGTGCGTGCCGATAATCAATTGACATTCATGCGTGGCTAACGCGATGAGCGTTTCACGTCGTGCGCGCGCGTTCATTTTCCCACTGAGCCGCTTGACGCTTATCCCTAACGGTGTAAACCAGCGGAATAGGGTTTGAGTATGCTGTTCGCTTAAAATGTCGGTCGGCGCCATGAGCGCGACTTGATAACCGTTGGCAATCGCTTGTGCTGCAGCCAAGGCCGCGATGACCGTTTTGCCAGAGCCTACATCGCCTTGAACCAATCGGAGCATGGGTTTTTCTAGCATGAGATCGGCCGTTATTTCGTCATGAACGCGTTGTTGGGCGGGTGTTAATGCAAAAGGTAGCATCGCCAGAAATGGACCGAGTAGGCCATGTGATTTTGGCAGTAGGGGGGCTGCCAGGGTGTTTCGTTGCAGGCGCGCGAATTCCATGCTGAGGCGTTGTGCGAGTAGCTCATCAAAGGCCAGGCGTTTTAAGGCGGGATGGCTCCCTTCTTCCAGCGACTCCACAGGTGTGTCTGGCGGCGGAAGATGCAATTGCGCAACCGCAAGGGGCATGGATTGAAACCCGTGCTGTTGCAATTGATGGGGTGTCATCCATTCCAAAGAACCGAGCGCTGCTTGGCAATGGGTGATGGCGCGTTTAATCAATTGCCGAAGCCGTGTTTGGCTTAATCCATGGGTAGTGGCGTAAATGGGCGTGAGCGTTTCTTCCACCGGGCATTCGCCGTTGCGATCGAGCAATTGGTATTCTGGATGAATCATCTCGTATTTTTTGGCAAATTCACGCACCTCACCAAAGACGCGAATCCGCTGGTTTTGATGGAATAGTTTGACTTGTTTCGGGTGGAAATTGAAAAAACGTAATGTGAATAGCCCTGTTTTGTCTTCCACTTGGCAATAGAGCATGGGCCGCTTGCCCCCCTGTTTAACCTCCGACACGCAGATGCGACCCCCCACCACGCACCAATCATTGGCACGCA
>DNVL01000219.1 GCA_003507515.1 Legionella sp. | reverse complement strand
TACAGCCTTTGGCGCGGTGTGTTTTCATCTGACGGGCTTGGAAGACTATTGGTTAAGCGATGCGTCTACTGTCACGCAGCTAACCATTGCATATCGAGGAGTGAAGGCAGAAGGTGTTGAAACACACGAACTGCCTTATCGAAGTCGATGGCTGGTAGAATACGCGGCCGAATGGTTAAGCTTCCGCTTGCTTCATCTCATCAATCAATTGCATGAGAGCGTAGCATAAGGGTTGCGTGCCTTCGCGGCTGATGGCTGAAATGGAGAAAACAGGCCCAGTCCACTGCAATTCCTGAACGATGCGAGCACAGATTTGCTGGCGCAAGTCTGCGTCCGGCACCATGTCGATTTTATTCAATACAAGCCAACGCGGCTTGTTGAGCAGATCAGGGTTGTAGGCTGCTAGCTCGTTGATGATGACATGTGCAGATTCTACCGGGTCGCTTCCATCCAAGGGCGCGATATCAATGACGTGCAACAAGACGCAGGTGCGTGATAGGTGTCTTAAGAAGCGGTGCCCAAGGCCTGCGCCGTCCGATGCACCTTCAATGAGTCCCGGGATATCTGCCATGACAAAGCTTTTATAGGGGCCTACGCTGACCACGCCCAATCCTGGGTGCAAGGTGGTGAAGGGGTAGTCTGCTACTTTGGGTTTTGCAGCAGAGACGGCACGAACGAGTGTTGACTTGCCGGCGTTGGGTAGCCCTAATAACCCCACATCCGCCAATACGCGCAATTCGAGTCTGAGTTGACGCAGCTCGCCTGGCTTGCCGTTGCTGGTTTGTCTGGGGGCACGATTAACGCTGCTTTTATAACGCGCATTGCCGATGCCGTGATAGCCAGCTTGAGCCACTAAAAGACGAGCACCTGCCTCCCGAATATCGCCCAAAAGCTCGCTCGTATCGGCGTCATAAACCAATGTGCCAAGAGGGACTTGAATGATCAAGTCATCTCCGGCTTTCCCCGTGCAATTTGCACCGCGCCCGCATTCGCCATTTTGAGCCTTGTAATTGCGTTGATAGCGAAAATCAACCAATGTATTGAGGTCTTTGTTGGCCTCAAGATACACGCAGCCGCCATTTCCGCCGTCGCCGCCGTCAGGGCCGCCGAATGGGATAAATTTTTCACGGCGAAAACTAAGGCACCCATGCCCGCCGCTGCCGGCTTCTACTTTAATGATGACTTCATCGACGAATTTCATGTGTGCCTTTAACGTATAAAAAAAAAGCCCCGATAACGGGGCAACATAAGAAGACAGAGCGGAGTGCTTACGCTTCTTGTGCTTCCAACATCACGGGCTCAATGGTCACGAATTTGCGATTTTTGGGGCCTTTTACAATAAACTTAACAAATCCCGTCATTTTCGCAAACAACGTGTGATCGCGGCCTAAGCCCACGCCTTCGCCGGCATGAAACGGTGTGCCTCGTTGGCGCACTAAAATTTCACCTGCATTTACAAACTGGCCACCAAAACGTTTCACACCTAGGAATTTAGGATTCGAATCGCGGCCGTTGCGCGTACTACCACCTGCTTTCTTATGAGCCATTACTATCCCCTCTTACTTGCTGATCGCGGTAATTTTTACCTGTGTGTAATTTTGTCGGTGCCCCATTTGTTTCATGTGGTGCTTACGACGACGGAATTTGATGATTTTAATTTTCTTGTGTCGGCCGTGTTCAAGAATTTCAGCATGTACCATGGCGTTGGCAATAAATGGTGTGCCGCACGTGATGTTATCCCCATCCGCTAACATGAGTACTTCACCAAACTGAAATTCAGTACCGACTTCAGCGGTCAATTCTTCTAATTTAATGACCTCGCCTACTTGAACGCGGTATTGTTTGCCGCCTGTTTTAATTACTGCATACATAAATGATTCTCCAACTCGTCCAATTGACTTAGTCTTATCAGGTTTAACAAAGTGACATATTCTATAATAAATTCTGTTCTGACTTCAAGTTGATTTTAAAATATTGTATACTGCAACACCTTAATAGGGTCTTTTTGTGCGATATTAGCTCAATTTGGTTTTAATGTGTTTAACCCGGTCGCAGGGTTAATGAATTTATTTTATCTGGAGACAATCAAT
The DNA here is from genome assembly GCA_003507515.1 of Legionella sp. Taxonomy (GTDB): domain Bacteria; phylum Pseudomonadota; class Gammaproteobacteria; order Legionellales; family Legionellaceae; genus DDPF01. The sequence goes on along the minus strand of DNVL01000219.1, from coordinate 2,856 downwards.
GTCCGCAATATTATTAGAAGCTGAAACAAGAACTGACATGGGGAAAGGTGCGAGCCGCCGCCTACGTCGTCTTGAAAATAAAGTCCCTGCTGTTATCTATGGTGGTGAAAAAGCGCCTGAATCGATTCTTTTTTTGCATAACAAAGTCATCAAAGCATTGGAAACAGAAAGTATTTATTCCAGCGTGTTTAATATTTCTGTGAACGGAACAGTTGAGCATGTGATTTTAAAAGATTTGCAACGCCATCCGTACAAGCCTGTGATCATGCACATGGACTTGCAACGCGTTTCTCTAAAAGATGTTCTGGTGAAAATGGTCCCACTGCATTTCATCAATGAAAAAGACGCACCGGGCGTGAAAGACGGCGGGGTTGTGACCCACACCATGTCACAAGTTGAAGTGCGATGCCAGGCCAAATGCTTGCCTGAATTCATTGCGGTTGATCTGGCCCAAATGAAGATGAATGACGTATTGCATTTATCCGACTTGAGCTTGCCTAAAAACGTTCATTTAGCGCTTGACCCGACAAAGGGTGATCATGACCATCCTGTGGTCAGCATTCATGCCAGTAAAATGGACTTGAGTGAAGCAGCAACGGAAGCAGCGGCAGAAGAAATTCTGGAAGATGCGTCTGACGAAGGCAGTGCTGAGTAAGCTGGAAGCGCGCACGTAACGTGTAGGTTGGGCCTTGGCCCAACAGCATGTTTAATCGGAAGAAAAATGTTGGGCCAAGGCCCAACCTACCATTAAGTTTCTCATGTCCATTAAATTAATCGTCGGCTTGCGTAATCCTGGCTCCTCTTACGAACACACGCGCCATAACGCCGGTGGGTGGTTTGTTGATGCGTTAGCAAGGCATGATCATGCAGTCTTTAAATCCGACAAAAAAATGCATGCGGAACTGGCTGATATACGATTGCCGCAGGGTGTTTGCAAAGCATGCCTTCCGCTTACATTTATGAATCTCAGTGGACTGCCTGTGCGTGCTGTGTGTCAATTTTATCGCATTGAACCGAGTGAGTTGTTGGTTGTACATGACGAGCTGGATTTGCCAGCAGGCCGCATCAAATTAAAAACAGGTGGCGGGCATGGAGGGCATAATGGTTTGCGTGACATTATCAGCCACTTGGGCCGTTCGGATTTTCACCGCCTACGGGTTGGCATTGGCCACCCGGGTCATAAAGCATTGGTACTAGACTATGTTTTGGGCAAACCTGCTCAGCATGAACGAGCACTGATGTTGGATGCGATTGATCGAGGGATAGCAGTGGTGCCTCACCTGTTAACAGGTGACATAGCAGCCGCAATGAACGTTTTAAACTATGAGGTACGTGATGGGATTTAAATGTGGAATTGTTGGCTTACCCAACGTGGGTAAATCGACGTTGTTTAATGCGTTAACCAAAGCGGGCATTGAAGCGGCAAATTATCCGTTTTGCACCATCGAACCCAATGTCGGCGTGGTGACAGTGCCTGATCCTCGAATGGATGCGTTAAGTCTAATTGTATCTCCCCAACGTGTGGTACCTGCTGTCATGCAATTTGTTGACATTGCAGGTCTCGTGAAGGGGGCTGCGAGTGGTGAAGGACTAGGTAATCAATTTTTGGCCAATATTCGTGAAACCGATGCCATCGCGCACGTGGTGCGTTGTTTTGAGCACTCAGGCATTATCCATGTGGAAGGGCGCGTTGACCCGTTGAGCGACATTGAAATCATCAACACCGAATTGGCGCTGGCGGACATGGATACCGTGGAGCGTGCATTGCATAAAGCCGGCAAGCTCAGCAAAGGAGGCAATAAAGACGCCATTTCTGAACGCCTAGCGCTGGAAAAAATTAAAGCACACTTGGATATCGGGCACCCTGTGCGTACCTTGGAACTGTCGCCGGATGAATCTTTGATTGGCCAACGGCTCTGTCTTTTGACCGCAAAGCCTGTTTTATACGTGGCCAATGTGGCAGATGATGGGTATGAAAACAATCCTTTGTTGGATAAAGTGTTGGCGCTTGCCTCACAAGAAAATGCGCGTGTTGTCGCGCTGTGTGCGTCGACCGAATCTGAATTGGTGGCGTTGGATGACGCCGATGCCCAAGAATTCATGAATGATTTAGGCTTAATAGAACCGGGATTAAACCGCGTGATTCGTGCAGGCTATGACTTGCTGGGTTTGCAAACGTATTTTACCGCCGGTGTGAAAGAAGTGCGGGCATGGACTGTGAGGCGTGGTGCGACAGCCCCGCAAGCGGCTGCCGTGATTCACACTGATTTTGAGAAAGGCTTTATTCGTGCCGAAGTGATTGCTTATGATGCCTTTGTTAGCAGTGGTGGCGAGCAGGGTGCAAAAGAAGCAGGCAAATGGCGGCTTGAGGGCAAAGACTACATTGTCTGTGATGGTGATGTGATGCATTTTCGGTTTAACGTGTAGGCAGTTTGCACACCGTCACTTTGATGGACGCCAATTGATGAATGCCTGCCTCGCTGCGCAGTCTGTCCCGCAGTTCCGGCAGCGCATAACGCAGCTGCGATGCCCACACAGGATCGGACGTGACCAATACCAGGCAGCTATTCTTGAAGCTGCCCACATGGCATTGATCGCGCAAGGCTTCGGGGAGGTAGGTGTTAATTTTTTCATCCAACGCTTCCAGTTGGATGGCGCGCTGGCAAATGTCGAGTAACTGCGTGTTTAAACAACGCGTAATATGGCGCATGGAGATTCTCAGCGGTTGATTTGGATTTTTACGGCAAGTGGCCTATCATAGCATAATGACTGGATGAAGGATGACTGATGACTGAAAACAACTTACCTAAGACTGAAAATAATACTGTATACCAGGCGCGTTTGCATTGGATTATT
>DNVL01000073.1 GCA_003507515.1 Legionella sp. | reverse complement strand
TATCGGCAAGTGTTTGACTACTTGAATGGCGATTACAATGATATCACTTTGTGCGCGAAGGGTACTGCGGCGACGCGTCAACTGGCGAAACGGCAATTGACGTGGCTTCGTCATTGGCCAGGTGGATACCGTTTTGAAGCGGAAGATCCGGCTATCGTGAGCAACATAATAGCAGCGATGGCTCAGTATCAGATGAACTCGTATTGACTTTATTAAAACTGGACTATTAACCCTGGACAATATGGCGATGTTTTTTGCAGAATGAGAGTACTGAAGAGTGGCTCGGCATCGAGTAAAACCTGTGGGAAAACCGCTATTGTTGATACTCTTTGGTGCCCGCCATAATCAGCTTATACACGCGTTCACTGATGATGCCTTCTTGAAATTTTTCTCGAGCATCCTGCGTCATTAATTGACCGCGTTGGCGAACCAACTTGCGCGTGTTCGTCGTGATTTCATTGGGATTTCCATCTAGAAGCATGTCGCGAGTCTCTTCATCAAATACCAAATATTCACGCAAAGCAACCCGTTTCCCATCAACGGTTGGAACCAATTTTTGCCAAATGCAAAGACGAATGGTTTCTAAGATATCAATGGTGCGGCCTAAGCGCTCTTCGCCTGAAAACGAGGTCACCAGTCGTCGCATGGTCTCGGCAACGCCTGAGGTGTGGAGCGTGGTATAAACGGGGTGTCCGGTCAGTGCCGCTTCTAATGTGGCGGCAATGGTTTCTGGATCACGGCACTCGCCGACCATGATGAGCCGCGGTTTACGTCGTAGCGCATTGCGGACCCCTTCGGCAAAACTCGGCAGGTGGCATGGAATTTCGGATTGACTGACCACGGATGAAATGGTCTCAATTTCATCGTATACAAACTCGATGGGCGCCTCATAGGTTAATACTTTACGATTGGAATCGTCTTGCTCGATGAGTTCACGAATGATGGAGGCCAATAATGTGGATTTGCCGGAGCCTGTTGAGCCGGTAATAAAAACAATGCCTTCTTGGGGTGCAATGGCATCCAGAATATTTTGCGGTAAATTCATGCTCTCTAATTTCGGGGGCGTGGTTGGGATCGTTCGCATGGTGATTTGTATGCCATCATGCCCGTCAACCAGGCATGATGTGGCGTTAATCCGATACCGATACCGANNCGATTGGGGCGAAATTCATAATGTGTATCAATGTCTTTGCCAGATAGCAGTTGAGCGGTGCCATTGGGGCCATACATGGCATTGATTAAATCACCGAGCTCGGTGTTGGATAACGAGCGGTTGGTGATTTTTAATAACATACCATACACTTCAATGAAAATGGGCGATCCGGTTTGAATGGTGATGTCTGAGGCGTCTAGTTTTTGAGCGTGCTCGAGCATTTTATCCATAAAAACAGGGGTGAACCGCGTGGGCTCATCAGGCATCAGATGGGTGTTCAAGGGTATTGCTCCTCTTAGCCTGGAGTAATCATCGGTTGCCAGGTTCTGTTGGTGACGGTAATTTTAGCCGCTTTTATTTGATGCTCCATGTTTCTAAATCGCGCCAGCGCATCCTCATCTTTGGCCACCGCGGCACGCCACTCATTGCTATTGATGTTCAGAGCGGGCAGTGCTGTAATACGCAAGACGCGGTCATCAATACGAATTTCATCCCCATCACCGGTCACGCCGAGTTCTGTGTTTGACACGTAAGGGGGCGACACCATGTTCATGGCTAATAATTTACGGTAGAGAATCATGCCCGTAAAATCTTCTTTGATGCGAGCAATGCTTTCTTCAAGAATGGTGTTGGCTTGTTCTACGCCATTTTCCCATCCTTTTGCGACAAACGCGCTCCAAATCTCTTGTTCTTCTTTCGTCTTGGGCAACAAGGTAATGTTGGGCGTTTCGGGTGCCTTGTAGTCCATCCATAAATATTGCCGCCAATCGGGTGCGGTGGTGATGAAATGTGCTTGTTTTGACACTTTGTAGGTGCGGTCAGATACGCGAATCGTTTGTGTATCGGCCAAATTCAGGGTGTTTCGTCCCTCGAGCAAAACAGGAGGCAACACATTGTGTTCTAGCACCAGGGCATTAAAATCATAAATGGTGTCTAAATTGCGTGTTTGCTTGACCAGAGCGTCATCAATGTATTTTGCACGCCAAGCAAGACCCGATTGAGCACCGACACTCAATGCGGTTTCTTTGAGAGCCATTTCACGAATTCGCCCTGTTGTGGGCATGTTTCTTGCGGTTTCCTTTTTGGTATTTGACAAGGCCTGCAACCCGGCAAGCGATGTGGTATCACCGACCTGGTGACGGTTTGTGGCGGCACATGCGGCAACCAGAAGCGCCATGAGGGCCGTGAGTAAGTTACGAATAGATATTTGCATAGCGTAATTCAACCACCTGGCTGTTAGGGTACACATGGATAGAGGCTTTTCTACCGGCCTGATAATCAATATTACGTAATATTTCAGCTAAACTCTGATCATGCAAATCAAGGCTTATCAAAATAGGAACAGCCGGCGTTTGCCCCAGAACGCGCAAATGAAAATGTGCAGCGTGCGCAACCCGGCCGGTCAATTCGGCAATGGGTCCAGACCAATCCACCGAGGCACGTGCTTGTAAATTATATGCATTTGGAATGGTGAGCGTGTTGTCTTTGTTCTGAGGAATGATGATTTTCTCAACGCGCGCCATGTTCATCATGGAGTCACTGACCGAATTGGCGGCTTCAGCCAATTTGATGGTGGCGTCATCGCTCGGGTCATTCGTGGGTGGTTTTTTATACTGAGTGGTCGCGCACGCGGTCATCAGCGCTGATGCCAAGAAAAGCAGAAGAAGCTTATTGTTCATCGATGATGCTTATGGGCCATGGGTATTTCACTGATTGAAACAGGACCCAGTCTCCTTGTCAAGCATTCGCTTTCGATACAGTGCATAAACGACCTGGCCGGATTTTTTTGATTTAACCACTTCCCAAATGCGGGCGTCTAAGACTCTCTCGACGGGCGTCTCGAGGTACAACAACCCGCCCTCCACCAGTAGGGGGGAATGGGCCAATGTTTCAATGCAGCGGAGTAAATGGCTTTGATCAAACGGGGGATCGACAAATACAATATCAAATGGTTCACTTGTTTGTTGCATGTACATGCATGCGTCCGCCAGCACCACCTTGAGCGCAGGTGCATGAAACGCTGCGGCCACTTTTTGCAGGTGAGCGAATGCAGTGGGCGCGCGTTCAATGAATACAACGCGACTGGCTCCGCGTGAAAACGCCTCAAAGCCTAATGCCCCGCTGCCGGAAAAGGCATCGAGACAGCGTGCACCGCGAATGAAGTGCATGAGCCAGTTGAACAACGTTTCACGCACACGATCAGGCGTTGGGCGTAATCCATCCAGGTCCGGGAAAGCGAGCTTTTTACCGCGGTATTGACCACCGATGATGCGAATGGTTTGCTTCATGGCGCACCCACTGTGACTTGCAGCAAGGCGTTTGGCTTGACTTGATGCTGGAAGGCTTGCTGGATATCTGCGCGTTGAACCGCGTTGATGTGGGCGACATAGGTATTTAAGAAGTCTTGAGGCAACCGGTAAAAAGCAATTTTCAAGAGCATGTCTGCCATGCTGCGATTACTAGCCAACGAGAGGGGAAAGCTGCCGGTTAAATACCGTTTGGCCGCTATCAGCTCGTCTTCTGTTGGGCCTGATGTGATAAATGACGCGAGTGTTTCACGTGTCACATCCAATGCAGACTGTGTTTGATTATTTTTGGTTGAGAATGCAATCATAAACGGCCCTGTGCCTGGCATGGGAGAAAATTGGCTATTGACACCATAAGTTAACCCCCGTTTTTCGCGCAATTGTTCTGCCAATTGCGATACCAGTGAACCGCCACCTAAGATGTAATTGCCGACTTGCAGTGCAAAATAATGTTTGTTTTGATGGGTTATTCCCAGCCCGCCGAGGCGAACCACCGTTTGGGAGGCGGGGTGAGGAACCTCAATGGTTAACTCGGCCGTGAGTGGCTTGGCTGACGGAATGCGGGCTGCTGGTTTCCCTTTGGGTAAATCATGTGTTAACTGTTCGGCGATTTGATGCGCGCGGCTTGTGTCAATGGCGCCCACGAGCACGATCACCGCATTGCGGCTCACCATATATTGGCGATAGAAATGGCGTACATCTTCAACCGTTAACGCATTGACGGAGGCTTCTGTACCGTTGATCGAATGGCCATAAGGATGCGGGCCATACAGCGCTTGATAAAACGTATTTTGTGCGATGGTGTCGGGCACCTCAAGGTCTTGGCGAATGGACATCAGCTGTTGATTTTTCTCACGCAAAAAAGCATCTATTGGAAAATCGGGATGACTTATCAGTAAAGCAAAGAGGGAGGTGGCTTCTTTGAGTGCATCAGGGCGGGTGAGCGTTCGCAGTTTAAGCGCTATCATGTCTTGAGAGCTAGCGCCGCCATACTGCGCACCAATTTCAGCAAATTTATCGGCAACAGCGCCTGCGTCCAACCCCGCATTGCCTTGATCTAACAAACGCGTGGTCAACGCACTCAAGCCCCATTTGCTGGCATCATAAGCGGAACCTGCCGCAAATGCGATGCTGACATCGAGCATGGGGACCTCGGGTGCTGGATAAAAAACGACGCGTGAGCCGTTGGCTGTTTGCCATGTCTGGGTTGCAATGGACGTGACGGCGAAGGCCGGCGTGAGCATGAAAAACAATACGACGCTTAAAATCCGGTGTTTCTTCAGGTTTATATTCATCATTTATCTCGGTGAGTGGTCTCAGGAATCAGTTGCGCCTCCGTCAATCCATTGTCCAGAAAATACCGGCGTGCAGTTTTTTGCACTTGTTCGGGCGTAATGGCATGGATGCGCTCTACGTATTGGTCGGCTGTTTGCCAACCCAATCCCACCGTTTCCAATAAACCCAATTCTGTGGCTTGTGTAAAAATGGAGTCGCGTTGAAAAGTCTTTTGTGCAATCAGCTGGGTTTTAATGCGCTGTAATTCATTTGCCGCGATCGGCGTGTCTTTCAATCGGTTGATTTCTCGTAAAATCCCGGCGCTTAAATCCGCTACCGTATGCCCTTTGCTGGGGGTTCCGAACAGGACAAATTGGGTTTGGTAGCGCGCATAGGGGTTGTAGTAAGCATCTGCGCTGCTGGCCACTTGCGTGCCGCGAACCAATTGTTTGTTAAAGCGCCCACTGTCGCCTGCACTGAACAGGCCGGAAATAATCTCCAGTGCGTAGGGTGTTGCAGCGTCCGTTGGAGCGGCGGATTTAATCGATGGAACGGTGTACCCCAGCAGGAGCATGGGGATTTGGGCGGGTGTTTTGACGAGTACGGTTTTTTTCCCTAATACGGGAGGCTCTTGCTGTGCGGCTCGAACAGGTAGGGCGCGCGCGCCCATGGCGCCAAAATATTGTTTGGCCAAGGCGTAAACGGCGGGAGCTTTCACATCGCCCACAACGACCAATGTTGCATTGTTGGGCGTGTAATAGCGCTGGTACCAGGCACGCGCATCACGAACATCCATGTGTTTCAAGTCGCTCATCCAACCTATCACCGGGTGATGGTATGGGGATGCGAGGTGGGCTGTTGCCAAAAACCGCTCAAAGGTTAATGCTTGCGGGCTATTATCGGTGCGCAAGCGCCGTTCTTCTTGTATCACCTTGATTTCACGGCCAAACTCCGCTTTATCGAGGAGTAAATGCTGCATTCGATCGGCTTCAAGCTTGAAGCTTAAGGCCAAATGCGAGGCGGCTGTGTTTTCATAAAATGCAGTGTAATCGTTGCTCGTCATGGCATTTTCTTGGGCCCCAATACCGGCCATGGTTTTTGAAAAAACACCCACTGGATAGTCTGTGGTGCCTTTGAACATGAGGTGCTCTAGCGCATGTGACACGCCTGTGATGCCTCCCGGCTCATCAGCGGAGCCCACATTATACCAAATCATCGAGACGACAATCGGCGCCCGATGATCTTCCTTTACCAGTATTTTTAGTCCATTATCTAATGTGAATTGTTCGGTTTGAGCGGATAGTGCGCCAGACAATAGTGCAAATAGGATGAAGATCGTGCGCATGACGCGCCCCTTTGTGAAAAAAGATGATAGAATTCCACATTTCTTAGGCTTTGTATACTCTATGATAAAATGGTTTAAACGCAATCAGGAAACACCGACTGTTTCCGCAGACGATCAACTCGCGCCATCGCCTGGCTTGTTTTCGCGCTTTAAAGAGGGCTTAAGTAAAACCCGCCACCAATTGGGCGATGGCATCGGCCGGCTGTTGTTGGGAAAAAAAGAAATTGATGCAGCCCTACTGGATGAACTTGAAACGGTATTGATTCGTGCAGACGTAGGGATCGAGACCAGTACGCAGATCTTAACGCAGCTGACAGACGGGCTTGCAAGAACACAATTGACGGACGGCGATGCCTTGTTCTCTGCATTGAAAACCCATCTGCAAGCGGTGTTAACGCCGGTGGAACAGCCTTTTATGCCAGCGACAGAAGGGGATGGCGCTCCATTTGTTATTTTAATGGTGGGTGTGAACGGCGCGGGAAAAACAACCACCATTGGAAAATTGGCCAAGCAATATCAGCACGCGGGCAAAAAAGTCATGCTAGCCGCGGGGGATACCTTTCGTGCGGCTGCTGTTGAGCAGTTACACGTCTGGGGTGAGCGCAATCAAATCCCTGTGGTTGCTCAGCATACGGGCGCGGATAGCGCATCGGTTATTTTTGATGCCCTGCAGGCGGCGCGCGCACGCGGTATGGATGTATTGATTGCAGACACTGCGGGCCGTTTGCACACGCAAAATAATCTGATGGATGAACTCAAAAAAATAAAACGCGTGCTCCAAAAATTAGATCCCAGCGCACCGCATGAAATCATGCTGGTGTTGGATGCTAGTATGGGTCAAAACGCACTCAATCAAGCGCGGCAGTTTCATCAGGCGGTGGGCTTGACCGGGATTAGCATGACCAAACTCGATGGGACCGCGAAAGGTGGAATAGTGTTTGCCATTGCCAATGAATTAAGGATACCATTTCGTTACCTAGGGATTGGCGAAGGCATTGAAGATTTGAGACCATTTGATGCCTCGCAATTTGTGAATGCGATATTTAATGATCATAACGTTTAACCAAGTTAGCAAACGCTACCCTGGCGGTTATGAAGCGCTCGGCCAGATTGATTTTTCACTTGAAAAAGGGGAAATGGTTTTCCTGACTGGACATTCAGGCGCTGGAAAAAGCACGCTACTCAAACTCATTGCGTTGTTAGACCGCCCGTCTACAGGCCACATTGTGGTGCACGGGCGACGTCTAGATCACCTAAAACACCGTGACATTGCGCCTTATCGCGCCAGTTTAGGTTTCACTCATCAAACCCCGCGGTTATTAACAGATCGGACGGTGTTTGAAAATGTCGCATTGCCACTCCACATTCAAGGCAGCCCCCCCAAAACCATCGCCAAGCGGGTGCATGCGGCGCTCGACATGGTGGGCTTGCTGGCAAAAGAAAAAATGCGGCCGCATCAGCTCTCAGGTGGTGAACAACAACGGGTTGGAATCGCGCGTGCGGTGGTGCATAAGCCCAGCATTTTACTCGCAGATGAGCCCACCGGAAATTTGGATCCGGCTTTATCCACAGACATCATGAAGACCTTTGAGCAATTAAATCAAGCCGGTGTGGCTATATTGGTTGCAACGCATGATTTAACGCTGATTGCGAGTATGAAGCACCGCATTGTCAGTTTAAAAAGGGGCCAGGTATGTTAGGTCGTTTACAAAAACAATGGGCTTATCATGTACAAGCCAGCACCCACAGCATTCAATTTCTCTTGCAAAAACCCATGGCAACGCTCATGACGGTGGTTGTGATTGGTATGACGTTGACCCTGCCCACGCTTTTTTGGGTTTTTACGGATAATCTACAAGACCTCACGCATGATTGGCGGCGTGGCGGGCACGTGTTACTTTACCTTCAATCCCCATTGTCCAAAGCCGATGAAACCGCACTGTTGGTGCAGGTGCAGGCGACGCCGGGTGTGGCTAGCGTCTTATTCAAATCCGCAGCGGAAGGATTGGCCGAATTGCAGCATCAAGAGGGCATGCAAGACATCATGCATTACCTACCGGAAAATCCATTGCCAGCCGTCATGGACGTGATCCCAACGGACGAGATGAACACAGCTGAGAAAGTGGGAGAGCTGCAACAGCTGCTGAAATCGTACCCTCATGTGGAGCAAGCCAAATTTGATATGCAATGGGTTAATCGGCTCTACACCGTGATGGATGTGTCGACTCAAATGGCACGCGGCCTGATGGTGATGTTGGCATCCGCTGTTATTCTCATCATTGGCAACACGTTGCGCATGGCGATGCATCATCGCCATGAAGAAATTCAGGTCTTAACGCTGATTGGCGCAGGCCCCGCATACATTATTCGCCCTTTTTTATATTTGGGACTTTTTTATGGCTTGGCGGGAGCAGCCGTTGCCATGTTGCTGGTGAATGTGATCCTGGCCAGTTTAACGGCGTTAGTGAATCAGTTGGCGGATGCCTATGACATGCACTATACCCTGATGGGATTGTCACTCCAGCAAGCCCTCTTGCTGTTGTTTGCTGCAACCGCATTGGGTTGGTTGGCCGCACGATGGTCTGTTCGGTCATTGTGTCGGGCTTCTGTGGCACTCGGTTAAGCCTGGGAGCACCTGGACTCCATCTCTCACTTGCCAGGCACCGAAAATCGCTGCAGGTCTTGCAGACGCAATGCCGTTAATTGCCCGCCCCATAAGCAACCCGTATCCAGGGCATGAATCCGCGGGTGCGGGCATGCACCATTCAATGCCGCCCAATGACCAAAGACAATCTCTGCGTCTATCTTATGACGATGCGGCACGGCGTACCATGGATAAAGCCCCATGGGTGCATGCTGGATTCCCCCTTTATAGGTTAATATCAAATCACCCTCCGAATTGCAAAAGCGCATGCGGGTAAAATAATTGCAAATCACGCGCAGGCGTGCCATGCCGGTTAATTTGGGTGTCCAATGGTTTGGCTCGTTGCCGTACATGTGGTTCAGAAACTCCCGGTAATGATGGCCTGTGAGCGCTTGTTCTAGCTCGCGCCCGCAGGCCAATGCTTGTGATAGATCCCATGCGGGTGCGATGCCTGCATGGCACATGACCACGTTTAACGCCGGATCGTGGTATATCATGGGTTGATGGCGCAGCCAGTGCCCGAGCGCTTGTGCATCGGGTGCGGTCAATATGTCGTCCAAGGTATCATCCTGATTTTGCCATGAATTTTCACTAAAGAGCCGGCTTAATAAATGCAAGTCATGATTGCCTAATGTGATGCGGGGCGTGAGCGGGAGTTGTTGAATAAACCGCAACACCGCCAATGATTGAGGCCCACGATTGACTAGATCGCCGGTGAACCACAGCCTGTCGGTGTGCTCATTAAATTGCACTAGATCGAGCAATCGCAGGAGCGCGTCATAACAGCCTTGAATATCCCCTAACGCATAATCACTCACGGTGTGTGAAGCCTGATGAGGGCGCAGGGGGTGTATCCACCGGAGCCCACACACCTGATGCAGATAATTGCTGAAGTGAATGGGGATGATTCGGTGATTGTTGCATGCGCACAAATTCAATGGCGGTCATTAAAACGGTCTGTCCCGTTTTAGGGTTATGAACCTGAAATTCTTCCGGCAACAAAAAACCATATTTACTTAACAGTAGC
>DNVL01000279.1:2832-6710 GCA_003507515.1 Legionella sp. | reverse complement strand
TCTGGAGAGCCTTAAAAGTGTCTCCCAATCACAAAGGTCAATAAATTCCCCGTTAGGGCAGGCTTATCGATTGATTTCCCATCCGTATCGGTCCATTGAAGCGCACACACAAAGTGGTTTATCGTTTTACTCAAGGAGACGCTGTAATCCTGATAACTATGCAAACCTTGATTTTTAGGCAAGCTTGAATACCCAATGCTCGCCACCAATCGTACATCCTCCACATGGAAAAAATAGCGGGATGGAATCACGTGGTTTAATCCCACATTATAATAAGTGCCTGATTTGCCCACAGCATAAACATCATTTGAATAAGCAACATGTGTGTTGAGTGCATAATAATTGAAGTACGCATTTAATTCGGGATAGTTGCTATTTTTTACGCCAGGATAATCGTAGTAAGTAACGGATATGTCACCGTTGATGTCTTTGTTGAATTCTTTTGAAAAGCCAATGACGGGATCTATTTCGATAAAGGCCTTATGCTTCAATTCATCAACGAACGTAGCGTTACTCCCCCAAGCACCAACATAAAGGCCCTCCTTCCCGAATGTATACGATGCGCCCCCTTGAGCCGCCGGATCGTTGTTGGTTTGGCTAATCCCGCGAAAAACGTAATTGCTATTGAGATTAAATTGAGTGTGCCATGGGTTTTGATGAGGTGACAATGATTTTTTTTTCGGTGGCGCCATACTGGATCGATGAGAGGCCTTTGTTTTGCCGATGGTGGGTGACTTTTGGTGATGGTGTTCAGATGTTGCGGGTTGGGCCACACTCCAATGAGAGAATGAAAAAAACACCCCTCCGATGATCAGTCGCCCTGATTTGTTCATTGCAATCGCTCCAATGCTATTGATAATCATTTTCATTTGATATACAGTATCCTTTCTTTGACGGCGCTTGTTTGAGAATCACCATGAAAAAGATACTGCATTACATTGCCCCACGTTTTCTTGCCGCAGGTGCAAGTTTGACGATGGGTTTGTTAAGTTTTGGTGGCACCTTGGCCTTGGTATCAAGTCTTCCGCTCGCCATCGCGGGTTTTGTGCTCTCGACCGTCTATGAAGGCGAAATTTATCTGCAAAACATCAAGCGTGCGTTAAAAAAATTATTTAAATTAAACCATCTCGAACGCCAAGTGGCGAGAGATTATTTGCTGGATCAAGTTGAGCGTGACTTAGCGCCCGATGCGCCCGATTTTTTTAAAGATTACAAAGCGGCTCTTCAAAGCAGGCACCCCAACAAGAAAAAATTAAGCGACATGGAAAAATGGTTTGCGCTGCAATTGTTTGCAGCCCCACAAAATCCGAGTGCATATCAAGCGAATTTGCAGGCATGGCTTCGTCAACAAAGAAAACATATACAGCAAGAAACGGTATGGGAGGAGACGCGTCGCCTGCGCCAGGCCAGCATTCGATTTGTCCCTGCTTTTTGCATGCTGGCGGGCGTATTTATGGGGTTGGGCACGACATACCTCTTGATGGATGCGTTCCTCGCCATTCCCATGCTGGCCGCTTTGCCTGCTGCAGCCGTACCGGCGCTTATTGTCCCAATGGCGCTGATTGCAGGCGCTGCTTATGGGTTCTTGATATACAACGCCACGACCGACATGATCACCCATGATACCGTTGGAACGTGGTTTAAGGATATAAAAACAGACTGGGCGAATGGCCAATATGGGATGGCAGCGGTGTTTGTGTTCATGTTCGTTTTAAGTGTGGCCCTGAGCCTTTGCACCGCAGGCACCTGGTGGACGGTTGCGAAAACAACCCCGCCAGTATTTGATTGGATGCGCAAAATGCCCTCTTGGATTATGTTAAAAATCAATCCATTGATCTCGAGTATCTCGACCTTGATTTTTAATGCGCAAAACATCAGTGAAACCTTGGACATGGTGAAGCAAAGCATGAACGAGGGAGAAGCAGACGCAGACGCGCCATCCGCCGCTCCGGCTGTGCGGGACGAAAATGCTTGGCAACGCAATAATCCTTTCCAATTCGTCATTCGCCTGACGTTTGAACCCTTGCGATCTGTGTTATTTCTTGGGCACTTAACCAGCGTCTCGGCTGTAGCGGACCGGGTACCTGGCGTGTCGGCCTGGATTTCAGCTTTGTTAGGCTTTGTTAACGAGATGTTTGAAGATGCGCATTATTTTTTCGGTGGCGCACAGCATCAACACAAAAGAGACTTGCCGTCGTTGATTGCAGACCGACGTGATGCCGGTCAGGGCCATGATCATGCCGATGATTTGCCCACGCAGCTGTTGCGAATTGTTTTTCACGTTCTGTATGTTCCTGCAGCGCTCTGGGACTGGGGGTGTAGTGACGCGCGTCAAAATCTTGATTTTTGGGCGGCATTAGAAAGACAACGCGGCATGCAGAAGAATGAAGCCAGTTGTAATGGTTGCCTTCCCCGTGGCGGTCAATCTCAGTCATCGGTCCACTCTCCTTGGGAATTTGAACAGGCGATTTATCGGATAGAGCGGCATAAAGAAAAAGATCTGGACGATGAATGGATGGGGCAAGACGTGGTAGCTGAACAACGCGCCGCATTGACAATATTACAGGCAGACCTCCGAACGGCCGAAGAGGAATTGCGAAAACTACCCCCAGTGCATCTCAGGCTAGCAAAGTACTGTTTGCCTTGCAGACCAACCGTTCACTCGGTGATAAGTGAACATATTTATGAACACAGAGAAGTCTATAATAGGCAGCGCTTCTTTGGACCGGATACATGCGCTGTTTTAAATCAGTTGCCTAGTCGGGTGTCTTCAATGGCGTCTGCTGCATGAATACGCCTTATTCAGCCCAACAAATTTTTCAACCCTGCCAAGTGCTCCCGTGCCAGCGCTTTTGATTTCACTTCATCGCGCTCGCCTCCTTTGCCATACCATTCCAAGCTGTCCTGTGGCAACTCGTCTAAAAAACGACTGGGCAAGCAATCTTGCATTTCGCCAGCGCGCCTGCGTTGGCGGGCCAAGGTCATGCACAGCGATTTTTGTGCGCGGGTAATGCCAACGTAAGCTAGTCGGCGTTCTTCTTCTATCTGCTCGGCTTCAATGCTGACGCGGTGGGGTAGGATCTCTTCTTCCATGCCGACGAGATAAACATACGGGAACTCCAAGCCTTTTGATGCGTGCAATGTCATGAGTTGCAACGTGTCTGCATCGTGGTCATCGGCTTGTTCCAAAATATCGATGAGGATTAATTTAGTGATGACATCCTCTAATGGGACGCCATCGCCTTTGGCTTGCAAGCGGCCCACCCATTCTAACAGTTCCCAGACATTTTCCATGCGTTTCTCTGCTTTGACAGGCGTGTCGCATTGCTCGTAACTATGCGCCTCATACCCGCTTTGATCCACCATGTCGCGTAACACATCGACAACGCTTTCTTGTTCGCAGCGTTGTTTGATGGTCAATAACCATTGTTTAAAGGTGTGCAGAGCGGCACGGGGTTTCTCGGCTAATTTTGTGGAGAGTGCTAAATGGTCGCAGCAGCTGAAGAGGCTCATGTTGCGCGTTTTCGCGTGCTCTCCTAGTGTCTCGAGTGTGGTGTCGCCAATCCCGCGCTTGGGCGTGTTGATCACCCTTAAAAAGGCTGCATCATCGGCTTCATTGCAGAGCAATTTCAGATAGGCAAACACGTCTTTGACTTCCGGGCGCGCAAACCAAGATTGCCCGCCGCTGATATGATAGGGGATCCCGTGGTGTCGCAACACTTTTTCAAAGGCGCGGGATTGGTGATTGCCTCGATACAAGACGGCGTAATGGCCATAGGTCGTACGATTGCGTAGTTTGTGGCTTATCATGTCCGCAACCACTTGCTCGGCTTCATCTTGCTCATCACGGCAACACAGTACACGTAGCAAATCGCCAT
>DNVL01000279.1:0-2794 GCA_003507515.1 Legionella sp. | reverse complement strand
GTGGAGCGATAATTTTGCTCAAGTTTGATGATTTTTAAGTGAGGGAAGTCGATGTTTAATTGCGCCAAATTTTCAGGACGCGCGCCGCGCCAGGCATAAATCGATTGGTCATCATCGCCTACCACTGTAAAGTGAGCCCGCACGCCGACTAATAGCTTGACCAACGCATATTGGCAGGTGTTGGAATCTTGGTATTCATCAATGAGCAAATGACGGATTTTATTTTGCCAGTATTCAAGACACTCCGGCTGTTGATTGAGTAAGTGCACCGGCAGGCGAATCAAGTCATCAAAATCAACCGCGTTATAGGCTTGCAAGGAACGCTGATAATGCGGGTAAATCGTGGCAGCCTCCGCTTCTCTCGGGGTGTTGGGTGTGCGCGATAATACATCCTCAGGCGTTAACATGTCGTTTTTCCACTTGGAAATTTGTTGCTGCAAGTGATACAGCTCATCGCGATCACTGGCGCGCGCCGGTGGTAGAAAACCACGCAGCACTTGCAGGCAATCTTCGCTGTCAAAAATGGAGAACCCGCGCTTGAGGCCGCAGTGTGCCGCATCCCGTTTGATGATGCTCAAGCCCAAGGTGTGAAAGGTCGCAACTTTCAAACCGCGCCGTGCTGCTGGGGCTAATACAGAGGCGATACGGCTGCGCATTTCATTGGCGGCTTTATTGGTAAAGGTCACAGCGGATATATGGTGGGCTGCATAGCCACATTGCTCGACTAAATGCGCGATTTTTTGAGTGATGACCCGTGTTTTACCACTGCCAGCACCGGCAAGAACCAACAAGGGCCCATCAATGTATTTTACTGCAGCCATTTGTTGTGGATTGAGCATGGACTGTTCCGCGAAAAAAAGAGCATTATCGCACGTTTTCCAATATAAGACATGATTAGGATCACAGTAGAGCCTCGATATTTGGCGAGGATAGTTACCAAAGACTCAATTTTCGGCGAAAATTGAGTCTTTGGTAAACGACAGGGATGAAAGCAGCCTAATCCAGAAGCCCAGTCCGCCTACATTGTTTGTCAAACCCCTACGCCACTGCAGCTGGATGTCAACATCCAAGCCATTCCCTGGCAATCACTCTCCACTGTTTTTAAAAACCTAACATGGTGAAGGGACTTGCTTTGGGCTAAAATGGCTATTTTATGAAGAGAGAGCAGCGGCATGAGTGAGCACACAGATACACTGCAACGGTTTATGTTTGAACATGCCAGCATTCGAGGCGAGATTGCGCATGTGGGGGATGTGTATCAAACCATCCTGCAACAACGCCCCTATCCGCCGATGGTGAAGCGTTTGCTGGGCGAGGCGTTGGTCTCATGCTTGTTGCTGGCCGGCAGCATTAAATTTGAAGGCGAGATCAGTTTGCAATTTCAGGGCGATAAACGCCTGCCTTTGTTGTTGGTTCAATGCGACCATCAATTGCAAATCAGGGGCTTTGCTAACTATCAAACCGAGGGTGAGAATATTGATTACAATGCTGCTTTCTTGGATGGACGGATGGCGCTGACCATCAACCAATACAACCAAACCCAAGCCTATCAAAGCGTTGTGCCCATTGGTTCCTTGTCGATGGGAGAAAATTTGATGCACTATTTTGCACAATCAGAACAAGTGGCGAGTCGGGTTTGGTTGGCGGTGAATGATGAGGTGGCTGCGGGGATGCTGTTGCAACTCATGCCGGAACAAGACACGCAGCAACGGGAAGAATTTTGGTCCTATGCCGTGCACATGGGTGAGACCATGAGCGAGCGTGAGCTATTAACCCTGGACAATCCAACGATTTTGAATCGTTTATACCATGAAACCGAGTTGCGTTTGTATCCAGCCCGTCGGATCCATTTTCATTGCCGCTGCTCAGATGAGAAAATGAAGCAGGTTTTGACGGTCTTGGGGGAAAAGGACGTGCGGCAATTGTTGCAGGAAAAAGGGCATGTGGATGTGGTCTGTGATTTTTGCAGTCGGCGGTATGCATTTGATGCCATTGATGTGACGTTGTTGTTTCGAGGCAATGCCCCATCCCGATGAGTATCGTTGGGCCAAGGCCCAACCATTTATTTCGGTGCGACCTGAAGCCCTGTCACATTTTGCAATCCCCTGGGCAATCGATTGCCCCTGAGCCCGCGTGCGCCTTGGTAATGCAGCAAATCGGCGGCTTTTAAGGTGAAATGACGCTTGCCTGCATGCACGGTTAACGCTTCATCCGGTGATATCACCTGCACATCAATGACCACTTCTTCGCGAGAAGCGGCTTTGGCGGTCGGGATATTGATGAGTTTATTGCCTTTGCCACGTGTCAATACAGGCAATTCAAGGGCTGAAAAGAGCAGCAAACGACCGATATTGGTGACGCAGGCAATCATCTGCGTCTCTTGGGTCGTAACGATGCGAGGTGGCAATAATTGGCTATTCGCGGGCAATTTAATGCACGCCTTGCCGTTTCGGTTTTTAACGTACAATTCATTTAATTGGGTTAAGAATCCGTAGCCCGCATCATGGGTCAGTAATACCCAATCGTTGGGCTCGCCACTGATCAAGGTGGTAAACGACATGCCATCCGCAGGATTGAGCTTGCCCGTGAGTGGCTCGCCCTGGCCTCGTGCCGAAGGCAATACGTGGCCTGGCACGTTGTACACTTTCCCTTCGGTATCAAAAAACACCACTTGCTGGTTACTCCGCGCATTGGTTTGCGCTTTGAACCCATCGCTGGCTTTGTAGCTGAGCGTGGCTCCATCGATATCAAACCCTTTGGCGGCTCGCACCCAGCCTTTTTGTGACAACACCAC
>DNVL01000074.1 GCA_003507515.1 Legionella sp. | reverse complement strand
GCCAGTGCACGCCTTGCCGTGAAGGAACGGGCTGGTTGGTTCGTTTGTTGCATCGGATAAAAGAAGGCCATGGTGCGCCGGGTGACATCGAAAAATTAGTCAATGTTGCCAATGGCATCGAAGGACGTACGATTTGCGCCTTGGGAGAGGCGGCCGCCTGGCCCGTTCAGAGCTTCATCAAGCATTTTTATCACGANNATTCATACATTAAGAAGGTTTAACCATGGCCACCATTGAAATCGACGGCAAAACAGTTGACGTGGAAAACGGAAAAATGATCATTGAGGTCGCAGATGAGTTGGGTATTTACATCCCTCGTTTTTGCTACCATAAAAAATTGTCCGTTGCAGCCAACTGCCGCATGTGTTTGGTCTCTGTGGAAAACAACCGAAAGACGGTGCCCGCTTGCGCGACACCAATAACCAATGGCATGAAAGTGTTCACTAAATCAAAAGAGGCGATCCAGTCACAGGCGGCGGTCATGGATTTTCTGCTGATCAATCACCCGCTGGATTGCCCTATCTGCGACCAAGGTGGCGAATGCGAGTTGCAAGATGTCTCCATGGGTTATGGTCGAGACGCATCCCCTTATGATGAAAGCAAACGCGCCGTGAGCAGTGATGATATTGGCCCACTCATTGCGATGGAAATGACGCGTTGCATTCATTGCACCCGTTGCGTGCGTTTTGGTGACGAAGTGGCCGGTTTGCCTGAATTGGGCGGGATAGGCCGTGGTGAAGACATGCAAATCAGTACCTATATTAAACACAGTGTAGCCTCAGAAGTATCGGGCAATGTCATTGATTTATGCCCGGTTGGCGCATTGACCTCCAAGCCATATCGCTTCACCGCGCGGGCTTGGGNNAGCTCCAATATTTACCTGCATACCCGACGCAATGAGCTCATGCGTGTGGTGCCGAAAGAGCACGAAGGCATTAATGAAACCTGGCTCTCTGATCAAGACCGATTTAGCTATTTAGGGCTCAAAAGTGCGGCCCGTGCAACAGAGCCGATGATTAAGCGTGATGGCTTATGGGAAACGGTCGATTGGCAAACCGCCTTAACCTTTGCAGCCGCTGGCATGAGCCGCGTGTTAAAACAACATGGGCCTGAGCAATTTGCGGCCTTTGCATCGCCTTCATCCACACTAGAAGAACTGTATTTATTGCAAAAAATGATGCGTGGGTTAGGCGTAAATAACTTGGATCACCGTTTGCAACAAACCGATTTTCGTGATCAGGCGTCTCTTGCCGTCATGCCCAGCAACACGTTGCCTTACGCTCAACTTGAAAATCAATCGACCATTTTATTGGTGGGTTGCAACATCGATCGTGAGGTCCCATTGGCAGGCGTTCGCGTGCGAAAAGCCTTTACCAATGGAGGCCATATTTATGCCATGAATCCAGTGGCTTATCCTTATCATTTTGATGTCACGGGTCAACTCATTGTAGCGCCTCAAGACATGCCGATGCGACTAGCTGCTTTGGTATTGGCACTGGTCGACGATGTAAAGACGTTGCCGGATGATTTACAAAAATTAATGATTGGGCTCACGCCTGATGCGGCAACGCATGCCATGGCGACCGCATTACGTAAGCCCGGTGCTGCCATTGTGACCGGTGCTCTGTGTGAAAATCACCCCAATGCAGCCCTTTTGCGGACATTGATTTTTTGGTTAAGCCAGCTCAGCGGCGCGCATTCGATTCGTTTAACCGTTGGCGCAAATAGCGCCGGTGCATCGCTTGCTGGCATGTTGCCGCATCGCACGGTCGCCGGCAAGGCCGTTGAACCGGCAGGTCTTTCGGTCAGTGATGCATTGAATGCCCGGCTGAAAGGTTATTTACTGATGGCGGCTGAACCAGGCTATGATTTTTCAAATCCCCATGGTGCGCGACAATCGATGTTGGCTGCAGAGTTTGTTGTGGTGATGTCGGCCTTTCAAAACGAATCCATTAAAGACTATGCGGATGTGATGCTTCCGATGGCAGCTTTTACTGAAACATCGGGCACTTATATTAATTTGGAGGGTCTGTGGCAGACAGTCAAAGGGGCGATTACACCCCCAGGCGCTGCGCGCCCTGCTTGGAAAATTTTGCGCGTTTTGGCCAATATATTGCATGTGGACGGGTTTGAATACGACTCGACCGATGATGTCTTAACCGAGGTCAAGGCCCAGGCGGACAGGATGCATGTGCGTGCTTACACCCCGTTTTATCCAGAGTCCTTGCCTGCCAGTCGGCATGATTTAGTGCGAGTCGGGGAGTGGCCATTATATCGAGGAGACGCCATTGTGCGTCATGCTCTTGCGCTGCAAAAGTGCGCATCGGCTGAATCCGCTTGTGTTCGGGTTCACCCGAAAACAGCCCATCGACTGCATTTAGATGGATGTGCCACTGTATCTCAAGGCGATATTGAGATAACATTGCCGCTGATTTGCGATGAGCGGATAGCACCTGATGTGATATGGGTCGCCAATGCCATGCCAGAAACCGTTGATTTAGGACATGCCTTTGCGGCCATTAAAATACAATAAGAGTGGGTCTAAACATGCTGCAAAATATTAGCATATTGCTGTGGATTGTGATTAAAATCCTGGTTATCGTTCTTCCCTTGCTGCTCAGTGTAGCGTATCTGACCTTTGCTGAGCGCAAGGTGATTGGCTATATACAAGTGAGGATAGGCCCTAATCGCGTTGGCATTGCCGGTTTATTACAGCCCATTGCCGATTTAATTAAACTGATTTCCAAAGAAATCATTATTCCAACGCGCTCCAACAAATACCTGTTTGTCATCGCACCCTTGTTTGCTTTGATCCCAGCGCTTGCGGGGTGGGCGGTCGTGCCCTTTGAAGACGGGCTTGTGTTGGCCAATATTGATGCGGGTGTGTTGTATTTATTTGCGTTGAGCTCCTTGGGCGTGTACGGCATATTAATCGCGGGTTGGGCATCCAACTCCAAATATGCGATGTTAGGTGCCTTGCGCAGTGCGGCGCAAACGGTTTCTTATGAAATTGCCATGGGATTTGCATTGGTGGGTGTTCTGATGGCTGCAGGCAGCATGAACATCAGTGACGTGGTGCATTCTCAGCAAGGCGGCATATGGCATTGGTGGTTTCTTCCGTTATTGCCTTTGTTTATGGTGTTTTGGATTGCTGCTATGGCTGAGACGAATCGCGCGCCGTTTGACATGGCAGAAGGGGAGTCTGAAATTGTTGCGGGCTTTCACGTGGAATATTCAGGCATTGGTTTCGCTCTGTTTTTTCTAGCAGAATACGCCAGTATGATTTTGATATCAACCATGATGACCCTGTTGTTTTGTGGCGGGTGGCTGTCACCCTTTGAAGGGGT
>DNVL01000199.1 GCA_003507515.1 Legionella sp. | reverse complement strand
ATTCGTTTGATTTGACGAGCTCATAATCCCGAATACCGAGAAAGGTAAAATGATGGTCTTCAATCCATGTTAAGAAGGCTTTGCTTTCTTCTGCTTCATTGGCATCAATCGTATCCGGAAGAAAATCTAATTCATCAATCACAGAACGCACACGTTCACACATCTGTAGCCAGTCTTCAACCACTGCGGTGTTTTGCTGCAGAACCAGGGAAAATTGCCGGTACAATTCGGCGAGTACTGTAGGATCAGTTTGTCGGTCAATTTCTAAAAACAGCGGGGCCTCGGTGAGAAAAGGCGTTGGAGCAGCCCCTTGGCGTGGTAAAACAGCGGTGACCTCATGCGAGGGCCCACGTGTTAAGCGTATTCCACCCATATGAATCACTAGATGCAACGCTAACCCCATGCGATTAATGACAATACGCAATGTGTCGACCAAAAAAGGCATGTCGTCGCAAATTACTTCAACAACGGTATGTGTGGTTTGCCAGCCCTCTTGTTCCTTATCAGGATTAAAAATCCGTATTTTCACCTCACCTGGCGCACGCTTTTCTATCATGGACCAAAAATCAACAGCACACCCAGATAGGTCATCGATGGTCCACTCACGGAGATCATCCAACGCCACGGTAGAAAAAAATTGGTGCGCGAATTCCGCACAAAGATCAGACTGAGGAGCAAGCAAGCGGGTTCGTACTTGCTGAATAACAGTCTCGATAATGATATCTTTCCCTTCTTCAAATTTATGGGACATTAACTTACTCCAGCATACAATGGGTTTAATGAATGGAATTATATACTGGTTACCCACTACTTCACAGTCAGTCTTTGAGAAATTCCAAGGCTATTGCTGGTCAGCTCAATGTTAATAGAGAAAAGCGACTGTTTATGGAAAAACATTGCTCTATTTACTCTAATATTCCAGAGCCCTATTTCACGGACGAAACTTGCGCCACTTGGAACCAGAAAAACTCGATTTTTTCATTTGCAATGGCCCTTGCGATGCCGTGACGCACGGTTTCGATTTCTTCTTGTGTTGCAATGCCGTTATCAATAAAAGACTGTTGGCATTCATCAAGGATAAGGAGCTCGTGTTCGCGTTGATAATGTGTTTTTAATGTCGGTTGTATTAAATCAACGCAGATGTTTTTTAGGTTTAACTGGCGCATCATGCTGGGGAGGCGAAAACCCAGTTCAGGGGTATAAACATTCAAACGCCGCAAGCTATCAAACCACAAATGCATTGTTTCGCGAGCGGGTATTGATGGATAAGAAAACGCCGTTCGTGTCGTTGCCGCAGAACTTTCGCAACAGATGATGCCTCCTTTGCTTGTGATATCACTCATCATTTGTAAAGCGCGTTGTTGTTCAACAACATGATCGAGAACGTAGCGAGAATAAACCATATCAAATGGTGTGCTTAATTTCGTCAGGTCATAAATAGACATCTCATGAAATTCAATATTGGATATGTTTTTCTTTTCTGCGCGTTGCCTGGCTAATTCAAGTTGCTCAACACTGATATCAATGGCAACCACTTTTCCTTCTGGGCCTACTTGCTCTGCAAGCCAGCAGGTTAGCTCACCGATACCACAACCGACATCAATCACACAATCCCCTCTTTTTAGTCCACAGCGCTGTAAAAAAGCAAAAGAATAAGGGTTGGAAAATGCATTCAATCGCATTAAGCGATCTTCAAATTGTTCTCCGACGGATAAAGCATAGTTTGAATCTTTCGTCATGACTATCGCATCCAAATAATAATGATACAGATATTCAATATACCATCATCATGGGACGAACGTGAAAATTCACACATTGCCTGAGCAACCTGAATATATCACCAAAATAAATTAGAAATTCCTGATGACCTTATAAGCTCATCGATCACCCAATACAACAGATGAAATAACGAGAGAGAAAACACATCTGATCCCCTCTCCACCGCGCGTAGCGTGGGGGAGAGGGTTCNNTTGGGTGAGGGGGGTATAAAAGCTTGTCGCGCTAGCGACTCATTGCAGGCCTTCCAAATATCAGCTACTGTTTAAATAAGGTGACTCAAGAGCCATATGAATGGACCGCTCTCTGCATGCAATCATTGCCACTATTCGTGAACGCGAAACCACTATGGTGGCGCAATTGCACCAATTTTGCAGCATCAATTCGGGCACAGAAAACCAGCCCGGATTAAAAGCCATGCATCAGGCGCTAGCGGAAGCCTTTCGACCATTGGCGGATGAAATACAAACGATAACGATGCCTGCCATTCCGATTATCAACATGAACGGTGACGCCTCACTTCAAACGTGTGGTGATGCGCTACTTATTCGAAAGCGTCCTCATCTAAAACGACGTGTGTTGTTAAGTGGGCATATGGATACGGTCTATGGTGTTCATCATGCGTTTCAAACATTAACATCCATCGATAACAACACCGTAAGAGGCCCAGGGATTGCTGATATGAAAGGTGGACTCATCGTCATGCTGCATGCGCTTCATGCCTTTGAGCAAACGACAGCAGCTCATTCATTAGGTTGGGACGTATTCATCAATGCGGATGAGGAAATCGGTTCACCTGCATCCAGTCTTTTGTTTGCAGAGATAATTGCGCCCGTTCAAGCGGCTTTAGTCTATGAGCCCGCCATGACGGCCTCAGGCACATTTGCCAAAAATCGCAAAGGCAGTGGAAAATTAACATTGGTCGCCAGAGGGCGTGCAGCGCATGCGGGACGTTCCTTTGAGGACGGACGAAATGCCATTTGTTATTTAGCAGACATCATCCATGCCGTTCACGCGTTAAATGGCTTGAAAGACGGCGTTACCATTAATGTTGGGCTGATGGCAGGAGGAGATGCGCTAAATGTTGTGCCTGATACAGCCGTTGCCAAGTTAGATGTTCGTATTACAGAACCGGAAGATGCGCACTGGGTCTGCACAAAATTGGATGCCATTATAAACGCATTGGCACGACCCGATTATTCGTTGCAGCTCCACGGTGGCTTTCATCGACCCGTCAAGCGAGTCAATGCCCCAACCACGCGATTGTTTGAGCGACTTCAAAGGATCGCATCAGCATTAGGGTTGCGACTCGACTGGCAAAACAGCGGCGGGTGCTGTGATGGCAACAATTTTAGTGCGCACAGCCTGCCCGTCATTGACACCTTGGGCGTTCGCGGTGGCGAGATTCACAGTGCAAATGAATTTATTTTACTCGACAGCCTGGAGGAGCGCGCATCATTAAGTGCCCTGCTGCTGGTTGATTTAGCAGAAGGCGGACTGGAGGAGCTATTGCGATCATGACAACCCTACTATTTCGGCCAGCGCTTGTGACGGATATCACCGCTATCTATCGATTAGCCCAGCAACGAGGTGTGGGCATGACAAGCCTGCCGAATGACATGAGTCTATTGGAAAAACGCCTAGCGTGGTCGGCTGAATCGTTTAAAAAAGAATGCAGCCAACCTGAACATGAATATTATTTATTTGTATTGGAAGACTCAGCAACACAGCAAGTCATTGGCACGTCAGCCATTGAATCATGCACAGGATTTAACACGCCCTTTTACTCCTACCGCCTTTCGAAACACACCCAGTTTTGTGATGTGCTCAAGACACGCACGGATTATGAAGTCTTAACACTCGTGAATGATAATCAAGGATGCAGCGAGCTCTGTACGCTGTTTTTAGATCCCATGCACCGCCACAAACACAATGGCGCATTGCTTTCACGCGCACGCTTTTTATTCATGGCACAATTTCCTGAACGATTCATGCCCACCCTCATGGCTGAAATACGTGGGGTTTCGGATGAAAATGGATATTCACCCTTCTGGGAGGATGTGGGAGGGCATTTTTTTCATATGCCATTTGGTGAAGGGGATAAAATGACGCTGTCCAGGAACAAACAATTCATCAACGATCTCATGCCTAAAAATCCAATCTACGTTAATTTGCTATCTCACGCGGCACAAGCCGTCATTGGCAAAGCTCATCCGCTCACGGAAGCTGCTCTGAGCATGTTATTGCATGAAGGGTTTCATCGAACGGATTATGTGGATGCCTTTGACGCAGGTCCGACCATTAAAGCATCATACGATGCGATTCGAACGATAGTGAACAGTCAGATCATGACCATTCAAGCCATTCAAACCCAAGTATCACGGGAATATGCGATGATGGCTAACCTCAACCTTGATTTTCGGGCGACCACTGGTCAGGTCCTTGTTAACATAGTCGATCAAGCGTGCACCATCAGCAGAAAAACAGCCCAGATTTTACAATTAAAATGCGGTGATAAAATACGCGTTATCACACAGGAGAGCCCATGAAACAAGAGCCCCAAACAGGTCATTATATCAATGGACGCTGGATGCAAGGCCTGGGCCAGGTGTTTACATCCACAAATCCTGCCGACAATTCCACCCTTTGGCAGGGAACCATCGCTACAGAGGCTGACGTATCCGCGGCTTGTGAAGCCGCGCGCAGCGCCCTGCCCATGTGGGCTTATTTAGATATTTCGAGCCGTATTCAGCATGTTCGTCAATTTGCGAAACGCATCAGCGAGTGCCAGCACGCCCTGAGCCGGCTCATTGCTCTCGAAACGGGAAAACCCTGGTGGGAGGCACAGACCGAAACCGCGGCCGTCATAGGAAAGGTCGAATTATCCATTCAAGCCCATCTTGAACGCACAATAGAAAAACAAACCGTCAATCAAGACGTCAATCAAGCGCTGCGCTTTAAACCTCACGGAGTGGTGGCTGTATTGGGTCCTTTTAATTTTCCCGCGCACTTAAGCAATGGCCACATTATTCCGGCATTATTAGCCGGCAATACCGTGGTTTATAAGCCCAGCGAATTAACACCAGCCG
>DNVL01000284.1 GCA_003507515.1 Legionella sp. | reverse complement strand
TAAAATTATTGCGGTGCATAATAATGAAGATTATTCA
Organism: Legionella sp.; assembly: GCA_003507515.1. Lineage (GTDB taxonomy): Bacteria > Pseudomonadota > Gammaproteobacteria > Legionellales > Legionellaceae > DDPF01. Next base: position 8,617 of record DNVL01000284.1, on the reverse strand, counting down.
TTGGATAATTATTTGCCTGGGCATGACTTAGCGGCTGATGCGCGCGCATTGCATGTGAATAAACAACATTTTTTTCGTAACTTCTATTTGGTCACTCAGAAAAAAGATTACAAACGCCTGAGTCAATTGAAATTCAATAGCATCTTGCAGGCTGCAAAAGCCACAGATGACGGCTCATTGTCCGTATTTCTAGCGAGTACTCATTACATCAATGTGGAGGCTGGATATGATCAGTTAGCCGCCCAAATCAAGATGTTGCGACGCGCTTGATGGCATTTTCTGACTCTCTCGAGTACAATATTAAGTACACGTACAATAGAAGAGGACAAGCGATGAATATTTTAAGTTATTCTGCATTAAGAAATAATTTGGCGAGCACGCTCGACAAGGTCAATGAAGATCATGTCTCTATATTGATCACGCGACAAAACGCGAAACCCGCTGTCATCATGTCTTTGGAAGATTTTAATGCCTATGAAGAAACGGCTTATTTAATGGCTAGCCCGAAAAATGCAGCACGATTAAGTCAAGCCATTGGCGAAGTCGAGTCTGGAAACACTAAAGATCACGGCATGATTGAAGAATGATGTTATCTTGGGCAGAAACAGCGTGGGACGATTACCTCCATTGGCAAGCCACGGATAAAAAAGTGCTGAAGCGAATCAATAGCCTGCTGAAGGATATATTGCGACATCCATCGGAAGGGATTGGTGATCCAGAACCACTCAAACACCATTGGTCTGGATACTGGTCACGACGAATTGACAGAGAGCACCGGCTTGTTTATAAATCAACGGACGATGCCATTTATGTGGTTCAGTGCCGCTATCATTATTGATTCGCCCTGAATGTTTGCGTCATCCGCTGTTTGATGTTTGTATGATCAGTGCATATACTAATTATACAGAATAAACACAGGGGACGTGATCATGAAACATACCATTTGGGTTGTATTTGTTTTTTCATCCGCTGCCTTTTTGGGTGGTTGCGTGGTCGACTCAGCGGGGCCTAACGTACGTGATGATGAATATGGTCCTGGATATACGGGGTATACTGTTATGGATGAAGATTATGGTATTTCCAATGGGTATGGGCCTGCCTTTTGGAGTCCACGGTATAATTATTACACAGGATACACGCAAGCGTACGGTGGGAGAGGCTTTTATGGCCATGGCGCTTATTATGGTCACGGACGCTATGCTAGTGGAGATGCAGACGGCGGCTACCGCGGGCATGGTGGGTATCACCGGTAAACCCGTCATTCTTGGTTTAAATGCGTGCGTCGTTCTTGCATGGTTTCAATGCTGTTGATAATGGATTCGCGGCAAATCTCCACCATGATGGGAATGGCGCTCAATGGGGTGCCTTCGTTAATCGCATAGGCAATGAAAAAGCTGTCTTGCCAGGTTTTCTCGTTTTTGCGTGCGCGCGATTTGAGCCATAATGTGATCCATAAAAAATGGGACAGCCAATGGTCGCGGTGCCGTTCCATTTCATCCGTAAAAACAGCCTGCATGGCCTCATCAAACCGGCATACTTTGACCCCATCCACAAAGCTACAGCAGCGGTTGACGAGTTTATCCACCTGAAAATTTTCAATATACCACGATTCAGTAAAGCGTTTGTTTTTGGGCCATGATTTCGATCGTTTCAGTGACGCTTGCGTGGTTTCAGCGGTAAACGGACTGATTTGAACGCCTATTTGCTCAATTAAATCATCGAAATCAAGCGGCTGTGGTAAAAAATGAAGGCCCAGCTCTTCTTGAATTTCCAGCAAGTGCAAGTCGGGCATGCCACCCTTTTCAATGGTTTTCGCTAGAAAATGGTTGGTCATCATCACCAGGTATGATGCGTCTACATCGCGGAGCATCACGGTATCATCAAACGCATCATCATAATAGTGCGAGACATCTGCACGTGAAATCACGGGCGTGACCCAGGCGTCTTTGATGCCCACGTGTTGCTTAAACAACAGTCCACACAGACGGTGTGCACGGTTTTTTCGAATATGAACAAAAATACCCTGCGCCCCACTGCCATCGACTTCACTCGCTTTCAGGCGAAGCGCTGAGGGAGGAGGCACTGCCTTCATAAATACAACGCCTTTTTTCCGCTGGTCTTTGATCCAGCGATCAAACTGGGCATGATAGGTCGGCGGATACCATTGTTTAATGGCTTGCAGGCGCGTGAGGGAAATGGAGCTTAACGTGACGCTGGGCAGGATGTGTTCGTGGGTGGCCACAACGACTTCTCGCACGTCGGCATTTGGGTGCAGCAGGGTCAGCAAGGCAATGTCTAAGCCTTCATCGATGCTGTATAGATCAGCCACCAGATCAGTAAAGAAATCAGGCGGCATCGCATAGCTTTGTGCAAAAAAGTTTTCCGTGATGTCAAACACCGAGAGATCCGAAAGTTCGGCGATCAAATCACGGATGGAGTTTAAATGGGACAGTTCCTCGTCTGGCGTGAGGTCATCTTCTCCATTGGCCAGATCCATATAGGCATTTTTTAAATCGGTCGATAGTTCGACATGAACATCGTAAAAGGCATTTAAAATAGGCAACCAGAAACTGAGCGAGTGCTTTTTGCTGGCAATGGCCGTCGCCATGTATCCCATGAACTGATGGAGCGTTCTGTCCGCTAATTTATTCCCGCTTTCAATGGCGGATTGGAATTGCGCCACGCAAATATCCAATGCAAAAATGCATGCGGAATAATAGGGGCGATTGTCGTCCAATTGTTGCTCATCTAGCGCATCGATCAAATCCACCAACCGCAACGCAAGCGTTGGGTCTTGCAAAAAATAGGTGTAATAGTCGGGATTTGGGTCCTCGTCTGTTTCAATGAGCGAGGCCATTTCCAATACCCATTCTTTTAATCGTTCGACAGATTCGGTCATACTAGTCTTCAGATTCCATAGATCATTGCTCAACGCCGCGTTTGAGTTTGGTCAGCGCATCCGCCATGCTGGTATTGAATACAGTGGCTTTGGGTGCGACCGATGGTGTTTTGGGTGGCATGGGCTTTTTAGCGCGATTGACCTGCGCTTTCGGTCGTGGCGCGGCCTGAGCCGCTTCGGGTTTCACGGGTTTTTTATGTGAAACGGATGCCGCGGTGTCGTTCAATTTCATGGTCAGCCCAATGCGTTTTCGAGCGACATCGACCTCAATGACTTTCACGGTGACAACATCACCGGCCTTGACCACTGCGCGTGGATCGGTAATAAACCGTTCTGTCATGGCTGAAATATGCACGAGCCCATCTTGATGCACACCCACGTCCACAAACGCACCAAAGTTGGTCACGTTACTGACCACGCCATCCAGGATCATCCCGATTTGCAAATCACCAATGGTTTCAACGCCTTCTTTAAATTGGACCGTTTTGAATGCGGGCCGAGGATCACGCCCGGGTTTTTCTAATTCTTGCAAAATATCGGAAATGGTGGGCAGCCCGTGTTGGTCGTCTACGTATTGGTTGGCATTCACGGCTTGTAACAGCGCCACGTTGCCCAGCACTTGGGACATGTCAACGTGGTGGTCGTTTAAGATGCGTTCGACAATGGAATACGATTCTGGATGCACGCCAGATGCGTCGAGTGGGTTGTCTCCATTCATGATTCGTAAAAAGCCAGCGGCTTGTTGGAAGGTTTTGTCTCCCATGCGGGGCACGGCTTTTAACTGTTCGCGATTATGAAACCTGCCATGCTCATCTCGGTATTGCACAATATTTTTAGCCAAGGTTTCATTGAGCCCGGAAACATGGGTTAACAGTGCCGCAGATGCCATATTGATATCAACACCCACCTGATTTACACAGTCCTCCACAACGCCTTCCAAGCTACGTGCGAGCCGAGGTTGATTGACATCATGTTGATATTGCCCGACCCCAATGGCTTTGGGGTCGATTTTAACCAATTCAGCCAGCGGATCTTGCAATCGGCGTGCAATGGAGACTGCACCCCTTAGGGTCACATCTAAATCAGGGAATTCATGGGCGGCTAATTCGGAAGCCGAATAAACCGATGCACCGGCTTCGCTGACCACGACTTTGGTTAAGGACAGATCAGGATACATTTTGATTAAATCGGCCACCAAGCGTTCTGTTTCTCGAGATCCTGTTCCATTGCCAATGCTTATCAAGCTCACATGGTATTTTGCGGCTAATTTGGCAAGTGAAGCCAAGGCTTGATGCCACTCGTTTTGAGGTGCTAGAGGAAAAACAGCCGTGTAATCGAGTAATTTACCGGTGGCATCCACAACCACCACTTTCACCCCGGTTCGAATACCGGGATCAAGCCCCATGGTGACGTGTGCGCCTGCGGGCGCTGACAACAATAAATCGCGTAAATTGTGGGTAAAGACCCGAATGGCCTCTTCATCCGCCAGTTCGCGCAAGCGCGTGAACAGCTCAAGCTCCAATTTCGTGAATAGTTTAGTGGCCCACGTCATGCGGACGGTGTCCAATAACCAGGCGTCTGCTGCGCGATTTTGGTTGGCAATGTTGAAATAGGTGGCCACGCGCTGCTCGCCATAGTGTTCATCATGAGGCAAGGTCAATGCAAATTGAATCGCACTTTCTCGACGACCGCGGAACAAGGCCAGGGCGCGATGAGAGGGTATTTTTTTTATAAGTTCTGCATAGTCAAAATAATCAGAGAATTTATTTGCATTTGCCGTGGCTCTTTTGTTTTTGGCTGAAGGCTCCTTATTTTTAGCTGAGGGCTCTTTGTTCTTGGCTGCAGTGGATTTCAACACGCCATTTTTCCATAAATATTGACGCAGTTCTTCCAATAGATTGGCGTCTTCTGCAAATTGCTCCATGAGAATATGCCGTGCACCTTCAAGGGCGGCGGCTGCGGTGTCAATGCCCAGTCCTGGATGAATGAACTGGGTGGCAAATACCTCAGGAATGGTGGTGGGATCTTGCCACAATGCCTGTGCGAGTGGCAGCAAACCGGCTTCTTTTGCAAGCAGTGCTTTGGTGCGGCGTTTGGGTCGGAAGGGGAGGTATAAATCCTCAAGCCGGGTTTTGGTATCGGCCTCTTGAATGGCTTGTTGTAACTCAGGTGTTAATTGGTCGAGGTCTTGCAGCGTTTTTAAGACGGTTGATCGGCGGTCGTCTAATTCGCGCAGGTAATGCAACCGTTCCGCTAATATTCGCAATTGCGTGTCATCCAAACCGTTTGTGGCTTCTTTGCGGTAACGTGCGATAAATGGCACGCTAGCACCCTCATCCAGCAAACGGATTGCTGCGTCCACTTGCGAAACTTGGGCATTCAGTTCGCGTGCAATCGCTGCAGCAGTTGACAACCTGGCTTGAGTCATTCACATCCCCATTAAAACATGATAAAAAAAAGAGTTCATTATATACCCGTTATTCAAGAATGGCACTAGTGGCTTATGCATATAAATACACCGTCACTCGACCGTAACAGACTTGGCCAAATTCCGTGGTTGGTCCACATCCGTTCCTTTGGCGACCGCCACATGATAGGCCAATAACTGCAAGGGAATGGTATAGAGGATGGGCGCAATCCAGTGGCCACAAGCCGGCACGCGAATGAGATGTGTGCCGTTGGCAGGCCATGCTTTGGAGTCGTCCACAAACACAAACAGCTGCCCACCTCGCGCACTCACTTCATGCAAATTGGACTTGAGCTTTTCCAGCAATTCATCATTCGGTGCAATGGCCACCACGGGCATGTTTTCATCGACGAGTGCCAATGGGCCATGCTTTAACTCACCGGCAGGGTAGGCTTCAGCATGAATGTATGAAATTTCTTTGAGCTTCAGTGCGCCTTCGAGTGCGACGGGGTATTGAGGCCCTCGGCCTAAAAATAGGGCATGTGCCTTGTTGACAAATAGCGAGGCCAAGGCTTCAATTTCGCTGTTTATTTTTAAGACGCGCTCGCAAAGCGCTGGCAATTGGCGTAACTGCTCCAGGACCTCGAGTGCGCGTGCGCGCTCTTTGCACAGCACGGTACACAGCATTAAAAAGGCCGTTAATTGGGTCGTGAACGCTTTGGTTGAGGCCACGCCTATCTCAACGCCTGCGCGCGTTAAAAAGCCGAAATCTGCTTCACGGATCAACGAGCTGGTGGCCACGTTGCAAATGGCAAAACGGGCAAGATAGGGCACGTTTTTTGATTTATGCAGAGCCGCTAGCGTATCGGCTGTTTCACCGGACTGGGAGACTGCGATAAACAAGGTGTTATCCATCACCACCGCATCGCGATACCGGTACTCACTCGCTACTTCGACTTGGCACGAGAGCCCGGTGAGGGATTCAAGCCAGTACTTGGCCACCAAGCCGGCATGGTAACTGGTGCCACATGCAATGATATGAATGTGTTGCACTTTTGCAAAAATAGCCTGCGCTTTGTCGCCAAAACTGGCTTTGAGGACATCCAAGCTGCCCACGCGTCCTTCCAGCGTATCGGTTAACACTTTGCTTTGCTCAAAAATTTCTTTGAGCATAAAATGCCGATAAGTGCCTTTGCTGACCGCATGGCAATCATCGCTTAAGGGTTGTGAGGGACGTTCTGTGGGCTGATTGTGTGCATTAAACACTTCAATAAGATCTGCAGAAAGGCGTACGCTATCGCCTTCCTCCAAGTAAATGACGGACTGGGCAAATGCGCGCAAGGCCAATGCATCGGAGGCGATGAAATGTTCATCGATGCCAATGCCAACCACGAGTGGGCTGCCTTGACGGATAGCGACCAGCTCATTGGGGTTTTGTTTGTGAATCACGCCTAGCGAATAGGCCCCATCCAACTGTGCGGCGGCGGCTTGCACGGCCAGCAACAAGGATTGGGTGTGCTGATAGTGATGATGAATCAGGTGGGCGGCGACTTCGCTGTCTGTTTCAGACGTGAACGTATACCCTAATTCTTGCAGATAATGGCGCAAATCGTCATGGTTTTCGATAATGCCATTGTGCACCACCGCAATTTCACCATGGGATAGATGGGGGTGCGCATTTTGTTCAGATGGTTTGCCGTGTGTCGCCCAGCGCGTGTGCGCAATGCCGGTGTGTCCCGCAAGCGTTGTTTCCGACATGGCCTCGGCGAGCGCTTGCACCTTGCCCAGCACGCGCAACCGTTTTAGCCGGCCATCGTTATCAATGATCACCATGCCTGCTGAGTCATAGCCGCGGTATTCAAGCCGGCGTAGTCCCTCTAATAGTATGTTGCTGATATCCCGTTGTGATACCGCTCCTATTATTCCGCACATATTAAACTCCTTTTTTCATAATGCGTGAATGCGCACGTGCCCAATCACGGTTTTTTACGGTTTCGCGCTTGTCATGGGTTTTTTTACCCTTTGCCAGCGCCATGCGCATTTTGACATTGTTGCGTTTCCAGTAGAGCGAGATGGGAATCAACGTATAGCCCTGCCGCTCCACGCTGCCAATGAGTTGACTCAGCTCGCGCCGGTTTAACAGCAGTTTCCGTGTTCGGAGTGATTCTGGATGCATGTGGGTGGACGCCGTGGGCAACGGTTGAATTTGTGCGCCCCATAAAAAGGCTTCTCCCTGTTTAATGATCACATGCGCATCCGATAAATTCACTTTGCCCGCCCGAAGGCTTTTGATTTCCCACCCTTGCAGCACCAGGCCGGCTTCGTATTCATCTTCGATAAAATACTCAAAACGTGCCTTTTTATTGACAACAATGGTTGCACTGTCTGGTTTGGCTGACATAACGATCCTGTGAGTCTAATATTTATTTGAGAAGGATACCATGAATTTTATCAGAGTACTTGACGGAATAGATCACCATCTCCACAATGAAATATCGAGGCTTACAGGATGAACACATGAATGCACTGCACAGGGAACGGAAAATGTTTGTGCTGGATACAAATATTTTGATGCATGATCCGGCCGCTCTTTATCACTTTGAAGAGCATGACATTTTTTTGCCAATGGCGGTTCTTGAAGAATTAGACAACCATAAAACCGGTATTTCTGAAGTCGCGCGAAACGTGCGCCAAACCAACCGTATTTTGGTAGAGCTGATGCAGCATGCAACACATGCAGAGTTGGTATTGGGTTTGCCTATCCCCAATTATTTTGATAAAGATCATACCCATGGCAGTGGGCGCTTGTTTTTTCAAACCGACGACTTTGGTGATACGCAGCCGCTCTGTTTGCCGGGCCATAAAGTAGACAATACGATTTTATCCACTGCATTAGGCTTGCAAAAGAAGTACCCCGGTCAGCCCATTGTGATTGTCTCCAAAGACATTAATTTGCGCATCAAAGCCAGCATTTTAGGGATCGCGGCAGAAGATTATTACAACGACCAGGTCTTGGATGACGTGACGTTGCTGCACAGTGGCCTGCATCTCCTCGACCTTGATTTCTGGGACACGCATGCAAAAGACATGGAGTCTTGGCAAGACAGTGGCAAAACGTTTTATCGCATCACAGGCCCGCAGGTGCAGCAATGGAACCCGAATGACGGCATCAGCACGCACGACAATGATTTCCAGGCCATTGTAAAACACGTCGAGAACGACCGTGCGGTGGTTCAATTGGCACGCGATTACACCCAAGAAAAACACGCGGTGTGGGGGATTACTGCACGCAACCGCGAGCAAAATTTCGC
>DNVL01000245.1 GCA_003507515.1 Legionella sp. | reverse complement strand
GGTATTGAACAAGGCAAGCGAGACATTGCAATAAAACAATTGAAGCGTGGTGCCAGTGTGGAGATGGTTGCTGAAGACACAGGCTTAACAATGGAAACCGTGAGAGCATTGAAAGATTCAAATTAAGCGATACAGGATGGCGTTATGGATGAAACATCAGAAATACGTTGGATGCAACGTTTTTCCAATTATAAAAAAGCATTATCACAATTTGAAAAATTTATTGCCAAAGGCCCATTAAATGAGTTGGAAGAGCAAGGTTTAATTCAAGCCTTTGAGTACACTCATGAACTAGCCTGGAATGTTTTGCGTGATTATTTAAGAGAACAAGGCCATGTTGCTATACATGGATCACGCGATGCAACGCGTGAGGCATTCAAGTTGGACTTGATTCAGGATGGCGATAGCTGGATGGACATGATCAAAGACCGTAATCGAACCAGCCACACGTATAATCAAGCAACGGCCCATTTAATCGCTGAAAATATTGTTAAACGGTATTTTTCTTTATTTTTAGCATTGAGAGAAACCATGCAAGGCCTAAAAAATGCCGGTTGATCCATTACTCTTCGGTTTGAAAGAATCTACGATCAACCAAATAAAGGAGGTTTTTTCAAGCTATCCAGGCATTGAAAAAGCCGTTATTTATGGTTCGCGAGCAAAAGGCAATTACCGCAATGGGTCGGATATCGATATCACTTTGTTGGGTGAGAGTTTAACGTATGAGCAACTGAACCGTATTGAAACACAGTTGGATGATTTAATGCTGGTTTATTCCATCGACCTTTCCTTGTTTAAATACATTGATGCGCCTGATTTGATTGAGCACATTAACCGTGTAGGTCAAGTGTTGTATTTGTCTTCTATGGCCTAATCCAATATTCTATAATCCAGTTAAAAACAAATGCTAATCTGCTCTCACGGATAATCAGAGCGGCACGTGGGCCATGTTTTAAATCGATTGCGTTGGCTGATGTGAAACTTCAGGAGTATTCGCAGGTATGGGCATTTGATAATGAAGGCCGTTTAATTAAACGATCGTATCGGGGCGATTCAACATTTCTTTCGCTCGTTAGTTCTCTGAATAAAATGAAAGAGGGTATGCATCCCTGCGAATATTGAGCCCCAAATCGGCCAATATTTTTGCCAATGTAGCCCAAACAGAGTCTTTTCCCCAGGTTGCATCAGCAAAGGCCAATGCGTTTTGACTGAGGTTAGACCACAGGGCTTCATTCGAGTAGAGTTTGGCAATGGCATCTATCCATTCATCCTCGCTTTCAGCCACGAGGATATGCTCTTTATCTCGAAGCAACATCCCTTCCATGGCGAGCGGTGTTGCCACCACCGGCAGGCCTGCGGCCATGGCGGAGGCTATTTTGCCTTTTNNCGTGCCGGCACCATAGCGCAGTGGGGCAATGGAGATTCGCATGGTATCCAATAATGCCGTTAGATTTTCGACAAATCCGTGGATAATCACGTCCTGGCTCGCAAGCGCTTGAATATCTGCAGGTGGATTGCTCCCGACCACGTGAAGGCAGATCCCTGGTATTTTTTGGCGCAAAAGAGGCATGATATCGGTCAGGAAATAATGGACCGCATCTACATTGGGTGCGTGTTGATACCCCCCCACAAACACGATGTCCTTGCGTTTTTCAAACGGTGTTTCGGTGCCTTTGATATCCATCATCAGGGGCAATAGACTTATGTTCACAGGAGGCAGTAACGTGCGGATAAGATCCAATTCTACTGTGCTATGGACCATTGATGCATCTACGGCAGTAAATACAGCGAGCTCATGTTGTTTCATCTGATCTGCGGCTTTTTGTTTTGCCTCATCTGATATCAACGTGGCTTCGCGTGACATGCGAAGGAAATGCAAATCCGCAGGCAGATAAAGTACTTTGGCATTCGGACAGTGTGATCGCACTGTACGCAAATGGTTTGCAGCCACGATCGGTCGAATGAGCAATACTAAATCATAACGTTTGCCCTGTTCCTTTAGGTGTTGCTGAACACGGGTTACAAACGGTGCATATAGCATCTCAATGCCTTGCCGTTGCAGTGCCGTCGTGTATTCTGGCATATAGAGAAAGTTATCTTCCGGAATAAACGTGACCTGGAATCCCATTTCTCGTAATAAGAGCATCAAATTAAAGGTGACCAATGAGCCCGCATCGTGGTTGGGCGTTGGTGTGCAGTGATCGATCACGAGTACGCGTTGGGCCGCACGTCTGTCCTTTGCTTTGTCTACGTCTATTCCATTCGGTTGGTACGTGTGCAAGCGTGTTTTCCAGCGCTCATACATTTTATGCGTGTTGACGACTTGATATGCTTTTGTACCTTGCGTGGTATCGGTGCCTGAGGTGATCCCTTCATGGTGAACAACGGTTGACAACGGTTGGTAAATGACTCGATAGCCTCTATCACGAATTTTCAGCGCAAGATCGGCATCTTCGCAATACGCAGGCAAATAGTGCTCGTCAAAGCCCCCCAGCTCGTCAAATAGTGTTTTAGGCACCATGATGGATGCACCCGAACAGTAGTCGACTTCACGGGCGTAATTGTAAAGGGGTAACTGTGGATCTTGGTAGCGCCCAACGTTCCACGCGCTGCCATCTTGCCAAATAATACCGCCGGCTTCTTGTAACCGCCCATCTGGATAGACTAATTTGGATCCTGCAAGTCCAGTGCCCGGAAATTCCTGGAAGGTGCGCAGCAATGCATCACACCACCCTGGAGTGACATCGGTATCATTATTGAGAAAGTATAAATAATCGCCTTTGGCCACGTTTGCTGCAATATTGCATGATCGGATAAACCCTTGATTCGTGGGATTGCACAAGAGACGGATACCCTTCACCTGTTGAAGCGTGTGGATGGAGTGATCGGGTGAGCAATCATCTACAACGATCACTTCGAATGAGGCTGAGGGTAAATGGTGGGTGATTGAAATCAGGCATCGCAGCGTATAATCCATTTGTCCATAAACAGGAATGATCACGGAGACCAACGGATGTTTAGATTGGGGCAGCTGAACGGTGAACGAGCCACTTAACGCGCGTGACACTAAATTGGAAAGCGCAAGATGGGTTTCGTTACTCGTATTGACAAACGCTGCGAATACTGGAATAGAAGCAGGGTGGCTTCCGCTGGCGAGCAATGCCTTTGGGAATATTTTAGATATCATGTCGCGGTGTTTGCGTTTGGTTTGGTAGCTGAGAGGGAGCGCCTGATAAGCGCGCTTACCCCGTAGCAAGGCCGCTCTGACATAGCGTTTGGTTTGTTGGCTTGGGAACAAAACCCATTGCTTTAGTTCGCGTAAAGGCATGGTTAAGCGCGTCGAAAATGCCCTCATGATTCAAATGCCGCTGCATCTTTTAGTAATGCGCCTTGTCGGTCTCTGCTGGATAAGCGCACCTCCCCTTGCGTGGGCCATTGAATCTTCAGTTGCGGATCATTCCATGCAATGCAGCATTCATGTTGGGGGGCCCAATAGTCCGTGGTTTTGTAGATCAGTTCGGCGTGTTCCGACAGCACGGCAAATCCATGCGCAAAGCCTGGTGGGATCCACAATTGTTTGCCATGGTCTGCCGAGAGCCTTTCCCCGACCCATTGACCAAAGGTGGGAGACGATGTGCGAAGATCAACGGCCAAATCAAAAATTTCCCCCAAAATGACGCGAACGAGCTTTCCTTGGGGTTGCTTTATTTGATAATGCAGGCCACGAATGACGTTTTTGTTGGATCGTGAGTGATTGTCTTGAACAAAATGACGCGACAGGCCAATGGCATCTTCAAACAGACGCTGATTAAAGCTTTCATAGAAAAACCCCCTGTCATCTTTAAATACCGTCGTCTCTAACAAGATCACGTCAGGAATTGCTAATCGGGTGGCTTTCATTCAATAACCTTTTTGTGAATTAGAATAATGCCTTTACGAGTCATGCAATGACCATCTGTTGCGCGATTTTCTCAATCGTCTGATCAACGTAGATGCGCCAGTCGGCCATCTGTAGCGCGAGTATATTAGAAAGCGCGCTAATATCCAATGTTGAGTTTTTAGGGCGACGCGCTGGCAGTGGGTATTTATCTGTGGATATCGGGAGTATATGCTCTGGCGTGAGTTTCAGCGTGATGCCATGGCTCAATGCCCTCTCTACAATATAACATGCGAAATCGAACCAGGAGGTTGTTCCTGTGGCCGTTAAATGGTAAAGGCCATTGGGAAGGGAGTGGTTACGATAAGCCGTAATCGCCAATGCGGTGATGTCAGCAATGTATTCTGCCGAGGTCGGGGTGCCGTGTTGATCAGACACCACGCGAATGCTGTCGTGGCTTTTGGCGAGTTTTAAAATGGTTTTAATAAAATTGTTGCCTGTGCTTGAAAAAACCCAGCTGGTTCTAAAGATAAGAGCATTGCATCCGCTTTGCAGGATGGCTTCTTCACCGGCTCGTTTGGAGGCGCCATAAACGTTTTGAGGGTTGACCTGGTCGGTTTCAATATATGGGCTTTGTTTTGTCCCGTCAAATACGTAGTCTGTTGAGTAATGGACCAGTAAGCTACTATTTTGTTTGGCCCAATCCGACAACACGCCAACGACTGTTGCATTGATGAGAAATGCGGTTGCTGTATCGCTTTCGGCTTTGTCTACAGCCGTATAGGCGGCTGCATTCACGATAATGTCAGGCCGATGGTGTGCCAGTTGACGAGCAACGTCTGTTAAGTTTTCTAAATGAAGTTCAGCTCGCCCCAATGCCACCAGCTCTCCTAACGGCAGAAGGGCGCTTTGCAGCGCCATGCCCACTTGGCCCCCTTTGCCTAGCAGTAAGATTTTCATGCGCATGCCGGTGCAACACAAGAGCCGTGTTCATTGTTTTTTTTTAACATAAAAAGAACATCCTTCCGCTACATTTACATTTTCTTTAAAAAAACCGCGGCTATTAAACCCATATTTCCTAACCAGGTTTGTCGATAAATGCCAGTTCGTTTTACTTGCAGCATCCTTGATGGCATTGAGCTTTTTCTTGCACCAATAAGGCCATTGAGGGCGCGCCTGTTGTCATCGGTCAGTAGATGTTCAATCGATAGCAAGGCTTGAAAATTCAAGTCATTCCATCCTTTGAATCGTCCTTTGAATAAAAGGGTGACTCGGCTCAAGCGAGCGTACCAGCCAACATTGCTACCAATGAGGTTATTGGCATGTTGTCGATATCGGATGGTTGGGACGGCGTCGTAAAAAACCACGCCCCCCACGCCGCTGACCAGCATATACGTCCACCAATCGTGCGCGACAATCGCAACGTGAGCACCGGCTTCACGTAGCGCGCTTAAGGCAGAATGATTGAATACCATCGTGTTCCCACCACCCATGTTTTGTATCAGTGCATTTAAGAATCCCGCTGGTTTTTTAAAAAGAGGGGAGTAGCCTAGCGGGTGGTTCTGAGCATTGACCAGTCTGGTTCTTCCGCAATACAGAGCCGGTGTTTTTGCTGGGATGGTTTCTAGCCAAGCAATGGCTTGTTGAAGCTTGTTAGGCTCCCAAATATCATCTTGATCGGAGTAGGCGTAATAGGTTCCATCTGGATCACCGCGACAAACCATCAATAAAAAATTCGCCGAATAGCCTTTGCAAGGCCCTGAATGGATGATCAGTTTATCATCGCCGAGGCGACATTGATAATCGGATAGGATTTGACGGGTATCATCATCCGACCCATCATCTGAAATCCAAATAGCCCAGTTTGTATGCGTTTGTGCACAGATGGAATCCAATTGCTCGGCTAAATAGCGCTGGCCATTATGGGTTGCCATAAAAATAACAACGTTTGCATTCATGTGCTGGTTATCCATGCTGACTAAAACCCCACCCCGGCGTATGGCGTTCAGTCGCATATCTTTTCGTGAAGTAGCTCGAGTAAATAACGCCCATATTCATTTTTGCTTAATGGGGCCGCGAGTTTTTCCAATTGCTCTGCATTAATCCATGCCTTCCTGTATGCAATTTCTTCTAAACACGCAATTTTAAGCCCCTGGCGTTTTTGCACCGTGCTGACAAAGAGGCCGGCTTCGAGCAGTGATTCATGTGTGCCGGTGTCCAGCCATGTGTGCCCTCGGCCCATGAGCTTCACTTGTAACATCCCTTGATCCAAATAAAGTTGGTTCAGATCAGTGATTTCCAGTTCATTGCGTTTAGAGGGTCGGATATCGCGCACCCAGTCAACGGCGTGCTCGTCGTAGAAATATAACCCCGTGACTGCATAATTAGATTTAGGTTCCTTTGGCTTTTCTTCCAGCGACAGAACGCGGCCTTGCTTATCAAATTCAATGACCCCATAACGTTCTGGATCAT
>DNVL01000211.1 GCA_003507515.1 Legionella sp. | reverse complement strand
CGTGTACAAACCCCGACGCTGGCTCTTGTTGTCGGGCGCGATCGTGAAATCGAAGCCTTTAAACCCGCGCCTTATCACACGATAAAAGCTGCCATTCAGCATAATAACGCGGCCTTTATCGCCCACTGGCGCGCGCAGGACAATCAAGCGGGTCTGGATAGTGAGGGGCGTCTGGTGGATACCGCCATTGCCAATGCGATCATTGAAAAGGTGAGTGGTGCATCAGGGCTTGTGACAGATTATAAGCAAGAGCCGAAACAACAGGCGCAACCACGCGCTTATTCGTTGTCAGATATCACGCTGTTGGCGTCCAATAAATTTGGGTTTAGCGCCACCGAGGTGCTCGACACCTGCCAATCACTGTATGAAACCCACAAGCTCACCAGCTACCCGCGTACCGATTGCGCATATTTGCCTGAATCACAACACGCCGATGCGCCGCGTGTTCTGGAGGCCATAAAACACGTCAATCCTGATTTAGAAGCCCTCATTGATGGGGCGAATCCTGCCATCAAATGCAAAACCTGGGATGACGCCAAAGTGGGGGTTCACTACGGCATTATACCCACCATGCACAAAGGCAGTGCGGCACGACTGTCGGATAAGGAACGGATTATTTATGCCTTGATTGTGCGGGCCTATATCGCCCAATTTTATCCCTTGCACGCCTTCTTAAGCACCACCGTGACTCTTGATGTGGCGGGTGTTGTGTTCCAAACCAGTGGCAAGACCATTACCCATAACGGTTGGCGTGATGTGTATATGGAAGTCGATGAGGAAGACACTGGGGATGCAATCGAGCAGCAAGCCCTGCCGCCAATGAATATTAATGATGACATTCGGTGCCTGAAAGCCACACGACTGGATGCCAAAACAAAGCCCCCAGCCCGCTTCACGGAAGGCACCCTGCAGCGTGCGATGGAGAACATCCATAAATTTATCGCAGAACCTGAACACAAAAAAATGCTGCGTGACGGGGACGGCATTGGCACGTCTGCCACCCGCGCGTCCATCATATCCGAGTTAAAACGCCGCACGGTACTCGACACCAAAGGCAAGCAAATCATCAGCACCACACTAGGCCGTAGCATCATTGATGCACTGCCCGAGGTGGTCAAAAGTCCGGTACTGACCGCCATTTATGAACGTGTCCTGCGTGACATTGAACAAGATGCATCCGGTCTGAATGGCTTTATCGACCGGCAAGTCAAATTTGTCACCGAACAAGTGGCAAAAGCCAACGATGGTGCTGTGAACTNNAACGGCGCAAAAGCCGCCGTCACCGTATCCACACAATACATGTGCCCCAGTTGTGGCAAAGGCCTGTGTCGGCGTGCGGGTAAAAAAGGGTTTTGGTGGTCTTGCAGTGCATATCCTGATTGCAAGCAAACTTGCCCCGATATCAAAGGTAAACCTAAATTGAACTTAACCGGAGTCAAACCATGAAACAAGACACATCAGAAAATCACATCAGCCTGGATGATGAAGCCAATGCACGCGCTGCATTGCATGAAAAACTCATGGACGCGCTCACACCGGGGTGTCAAATCGAATTTGATCCCGATGAAGCATTTAAAGCGGGCGCATTCGTTGAGGATGCCTTGAGTGAACAGGACGCGTTAGCCAGTGACGTTGATGCAGTGAACGGGGACGTCTTATGAATAAAAAACCATACCATGAAGTGGTTGCCAACAAATTAATCGAGCAACTAAAACAAGGCATTGCTCCCTGGCAAAGACCTTGGAAGCCTGGTGAGCCCAATGCGGTCATGCCCGTAAATCCAGTCACTGGAAAGCGCTACAAGGGGATTAATGCCATTCAATTGATGGCTGAAAATCATAGCGATCAGCGCTGGATGACTTACAAACAAGCCGAATCAGCGGGCGCACAAGTGAGACGAGGTGAGAAGGGTACTACCATTCAATACTGGAAATTCACCGAGGAAAAGACAAAAATAGACGAGCAGGGCAAACCCATGGTTGACACGGAGGGCAAGGCTCTGAAGGTTGAATTGCGCCTGGAACGCCCGCGTGTGTTCTATGCCACTGTGTTCAACGCCGAGCAAATGGATGGCCTGCCAGAGCAGGTTATTCAGAAAGCCCATTGGAACTCCATCGAGCGTGCGGAGCAGGTTTTAAATGCATCGGGAGCCATCATTCATCATGGCGAAAGCAATCGAGCGTTTTATCGACCCTCGACTGACAGCATTCATTTGCCACTTAAAAGCCAGTTTCCCTGTGCGGAAAATTATTATGCTACCGCTCTTCATGAGCTGGGTCATTGGACGGGTCATTCATCCAGGCTGGATCGGGACCTCATTCATCCTTTTGGTAGTGAAGGGTATGCGCGGGAGGAGCTGCGGGCTGAAATTGCCAGCATGATTTTGGGCGATGAACTGGGACTAGGACACGATCCAGGCCAGCACGTCGCTTACGTTTCATCATGGATCAAGGCATTGGAAGATGATCCGCTGGAAATCTTTTGTGCTGCTGCAGACGCTGAGAAAATCCATCATTTCGTTCTGTCGCTTGAGCAAACGCAAATTCAGGAGCAAAACACCACGCAGAGGGTTGAACGTGATTATCGTCAGGCGCTAGCCGTGGGCATAGAGTCTGTCTTAAACGAGATTGATTACAATTCTATTCATTTCACCTCTTTGCATGATGGAAGCATTGAGCTGGCTTTGCATCATGACGGCATTCGTAGCATATCAGATGTCACTGGCGTGCAACCTGACAAATTCTACAATACAGCATTTGAAACACTTTCGTCTGTTTTTGGGCTAATCCCAGATCCCGATTATCCCGTAAGTCATAATGCATACCTTGAGCTAGATTTTCTTGTTGATGAATTCGTATTAGCCGCTGAGAAACGCGTTATGGAGCACGTTCAAAAAATAAATTTAGTTGAAAATCAGATCTCTATGTCCTCACCATCTGATGCAAACCCACGCACGATCGCTGAAGGGATTGCCATGCTCAATGCGGCTGATTTACAACATCGAACGGAAGATCAGAACAGGTCTTTAGAAAAAACATGGCTCGACATTCCATTTAAACAAAAAGACATCGCAAAAGAGCTGGCGGGCACATTGCTTAATGGAAAAAAGGCCATTGCATGGGACAAGGCGACTTCTCGCTGGTTCGCGCATTCCGGGGCTGATTTGGACAAGCTAAAACCATGGCTTGTGAACCCCATACAAAGCTTTCACGCTGAAGCTCTAGAGGTCACATCAACAGCAAGACTTGCCACAGATAAAACATGGCTTGCTGTGCCTTATACGCAACGCGAAGCGGTAAAACAGCTGGCTGGAAAACTACCTGACGGCAGCAGGGCCGTTGAATGGGACAAGGCTGCAAAATGCTGGTTTGCGCATGCTGGTGCTGACTTGGATAAGTTGAAACCATGGCTTGCAGATGGACAATTGGCTCGACAAGAGCCTGCCTTGAGTCCTGAGCAGGAATTTTCCGATCTGTTAAAAAGCGTAGGCTGTCATGTCACGGGCGATCATCCTGTCATGGATGGTCAGAAACATCGAATCAGCATAGAGGGCGATAAGCAAAGTGAAAAATCCGGGTTTTATGTAGGACATGTGGACGGCCATCCCGCAGGTTATATCAAGAATAACCGTACCGGAGTTGAGATCAAATGGAAAAGCAAAGGCTACTCACTGAATCCAGACCAAAAAGCTGCCATGCAAGCCGCGCTGGTTGTCAAACAAGAAGCCCGTGCTGCGGAACATGCAAATCATCAGCAAGAGGCGGCCATTCGTGTCAGCAAAAAGCTGGCTGAATTAATGCCTGTTGTGACCGCAACGCCTTACCTGCGAGCCAAAGGAATTGATCCCCAGCCAGGCATATTCACTGACAAGGAAAATCAAACCACCTGTATTCCGGCTACCGATGAAAACGGCAAGCTATGGACCATTCAGTACATTCAAGAGGATGGGACCAAGCGGTTTGCCAGAAATAGTCGCAAAGAGGGGTGCTTTCACGCCATCGGTGGGCTGGATGCAATAGCAGCCGCACCTGTGATCGTGATATCAGAAGGCTACGCCACCGCTGTCAGTGTATCTGAAGCACTTGGATTTTCCACGGTTGCCGCCTTTGACGCCGGCAATTTGGAGGCTGTTGCTCGTGCACTGCACGAAAAATTCCCGGACAAGCCCATTGTCATTGCCGGCGATGATGACCAGCACCTTGAAATAATGCAGGGCATCAATCCTGGAAAAACCAAGGCCATGAGTGCTGCTAAAGCGGTGAATGGGATAGCTTTTTTCCCCATTTTTGCACCGAATGAACAAGCACGTGATCCTAAAAAATTCACGGATTTTAACGATCTGGCGACGAACAGTGAGTTGGGTGCTGGCGGCGTTAAACGTCAGGTTAAAAGCATCGTTGAAAATGTTTGTGCATTAAAGCAATCCATCATGACAGGGCTTGATCACTCAAACCGTTTAGAACGCACCGTTGAGGTATTGGGATATNNCGGGTAGAAAGGAAGGCGCGAATTTATTTTTCGTGCCTTGATTAATGAATCAATTCGTGACGCCAAGGAGGCCGACTAATTCAACCAAATCACAACATTAGGAGTAACCATGATGGAAAAACAACCCCGTCGTGAAAATCGACAAGAACCATCGCACCGTTTTTTTGATCGCGAGCCATTGTATCAATACATTCCCGTTTCTCAACAAGAGCCTGGCAAGACGTGCCCATTGATTGATGATGTAAGGTCTGTTTTAACGAAAATCATGTGGCCACGTCTCGTGGTCCTCCGAATTCACCATGTTTTATCGGCGTCATTGCCCCTGATGAACCTGACGCACACGGGCACATGCGGAATCATTTTGGATGATGTCATGTGTGTGGTCAGTCCATTGGGATGGATGCTGCACGGGATACGATTGTTAATCAATGTTGTGGCACTATTGCAACACCTGTTGGATGTCTGGATGACAGAAGACAAGCCATATTGGGGCGAAGTTTACACCAACACAGTCTTGAAAATTCGCGGAACGCAATTTGGCAATGATTTATTGTGGATCATCGGAGCTACAGCATCTAGCTCACTGACTTCCACTGCAGCACTGCTGGGACTCGATATGCTGTGGCTTGCAAGCCGGTCGTGGATTGAAATCACTCGTTTGTACCTTCATGCTGATAGTTCAACAGTTGGGGAAGAAATCGCACTTGAGAAAAAAAAATTCCTTTTGAATTTACTCAATCTAATGAGCATTAGCGCCATTGCCATCATAAAATTTTTTTTTTTACCTACGTATATGCCACTTTTGGCAGTAAATCCTGTCTTGTTATTCATGTTTAGTCTGTTGTCGCTAGCGGTAACCATCATATGTCACTTGGTGGGGCAATCTCTAGAGCAGAAAGATACATCCAGTTTGAATGTGGGAATACAAGCTGTACATCAGCGAGAAAGGCAGATCCATGCTGTATCATTTTTTAAAAAATCGGCCTCATTGGACAATACAGAAACAAATCAAGAAATAGGTAGCGTGTGTGTTTAATAGGGCTATTTCTACAAGTCATTATTTTTCGAGGAACATCAGTTGTTAATCAGAAAATTATGGCGTTCAAGTTAGATCATTTAGTAGGTTGCGTTTAGACAATGTTTATCTAAACGCATGAATATCCTATTCGTCATCGGATATATCTCGGTATTTTTTTCCACGGAGATGTCCTCGTACAAACCTGATGAATTTTGGTTTCCATGTGAAATAAGCACAAAAGAAAAAATAACCGGGGACAAGATATGAAAGAGGTGTCTCTTGATTCTGTATATATTTATTAAATAGATACCAGCTAACAACAAAAATACCGCTCTGAACAGCAGCAGAGGCTCCATTGTCTTTGAATAAAGAAAGATATGATTTTTTTGCCTCATTAGGATCGTACATTCAATAACTCCAAAATAAACGACAGTAAATTTAAAACGTAATTGTACCACAATGATCCGATTTGGTGAAATTTAAGCAATCATTCAGCTCGGTAAACACGCTATTTTTTATAGATTTTCGTAATGTATTGATTGGGAATCTAATGCAGTCGCATTCACAGGATAGACTGTTCACTAAAAACAGACGCTTTTGAACCATGTCCCCCTTTCCTCAAGAATCAAAGAAATGCCATCTTCACCTTGGCCAAATGCACACAAAAAACGCGAGCCAGTGCTATAATAGCCAAAAATGACAGAACCTTACATCATTGTTTGTCGTATTTACAATCCAAGAAGTGACTTCTAATGGCAGTCCTTAATCTGCCACCCATTTGTGTAATGAAAACACGTGAACCAGGATGATCATTATGACCATAAGAAAAGACGACTACTGCTTCAACGTTGTTGATTTATTCAAAAAACAGGTTCATCAAAGGCCAGAATTTATTGCTATCAGTGATGAACACCATTCTCTAACATATAACCTATTGAATGAAAAATCCAATCAGATTGCTTACTGGTTGCAGCAGCAAGGCGTGAATGCGGGTGACTTCGTGGGTATCTTGCTAGATCCTGGCGTTGACATGGTGATAAGTGTGCTTGCCATTCTTAAAATAGGAGGGATCTATTTGCCATTAGATACCCAAGCCCCATCGCAGCGTCTGGCGGAAATATTAGATGATGCGCTCCCGGCCTTGGTAATTACCAATGAACAATATTTTTCAAACTTGAATAAAAAAAGTCAAAATGTTCGTCTCATCAAAAACATGCATTTGGAAACGGCGGCATTTTTAAAAACGCAGCCAACGTGTCATTTATCCTCTGACTCTGCCCTATGTCTGATGTATACATCAGGTTCTACAGGAAAACCAAAGGGCGTGTTAATTCCGCATCAGGCAGTGATCAATCTTTCTGTTATAGAAAATACCCTTCAAATAAAAGAAAGGGAAGTAATCGCACAATTCAGTAATCTAGCGTTTGATGGCTTTACATTTGAGTTATGGAGTGCGTTGTTGAATGGTGCGCGATTGGTGATTGCATCTATTGAGGCTCGCAAAGATCATCGTCTTTTAAAAAAATTCATTGAAAATAACCATGTAAAATATTTATTTCTTCCAACTGGATATTTTCATCAATTGATTAAGTCAGCCATTGATACATTAAATGAAGTCAGTACGGTTTTATTTGGTGGAGAACAAGTAAACGTTACTTTGCTGAAAACATTTATTCTTTATCGGAAAAAAAACAAACTTCCTATTGTTTTAATCAATGGATATGGTCCTACGGAAACAACTGCTTACACCTGTTATCAGAAAATCAGCGAGCAACAAGACGTTGATGATTTTTATTTGTCCAGTATTGGTCAGCCCATTAAGAATGCCCGCACATATATTCTGGATGAAAACATGCTGCCCGTGACAGAAGGTGAGCTTTATGTCAGCGGAATTAACTTGGCATTGGGTTATTATCGCTGTGAAATTGAGAATAAAAATAAATTTCTTCGTAATCCATTCGGTCATGAGTTACCTTTTCAACGATTGTATAAAACAGGTGATAAAGTGAGATTGCTCGATTCAGGCGATCTATTGTTTTTAGGTCGCCTGGACGATCAGGTCAAAGTGGGTGGTTTTCGTATCCACTTAAGTGAAATTGAACGTCATTTAATGAATCATCCATCCATCACGCTTGCAGCCGTAGTGGTTGATACGGGCGGTGGATTGCACCAGATGTTGACGGCTTATATAGTCCCTTTAGTCGATACAGAAATAAATGCCGATGATATCAGGGTGTTTTTAGCCCGGTTGTTGCCATCCTATATGCTTCCAACCAAATATATTTTAGTGGATGAATTTCCATTAAACCTCGTGGGTAAAGTGGACAAAACAAAACTTGCAACACACGCGCAGATGGATCTTTCTTGTCATGCGGATATCATTTCGGAGAGTCATACGGAGGAAAGCATCAAAGCCATTTGGCAACATTTATTGGGTGTACCAGCCATTGATGTTCATAAAAATCTGTTTGAAGCAGGCGCTAATTCGCTGTTAATTACCGAGGCGTGCACTCGAATAAATGAGCAGCTTGGTTGCGATGTCTATGTTTCTGATATTTTTACCTATCCCACCATTCATAAAGTAAGTCGTTACATTGATGGCGATATTGAATCTGTGAATGTTCGAGAAAGAAAGAATGAAAGTACAGATGATATTGCAATTATAGGCATGGCATGTCGTTTGCCAGCATCCGACAATTTAGAAGAATATTGGGATAATTTATGCGATGGAAAGGAATGTTTAACACGATTTAGTGAGGATGAATTAATCGCGAATGACCAGGGCAAGCATGTGTTGAATCAACATTTTGTTCCTGTTAAAGGAGTGCTGTCTAATATCGAAGCGTTTGATGCCGGATTTTTTGGTTTCAATCCGGTCGATGCAAGTATTACTGATCCACAACATCGTGTATTTCTGGAATGCGCGTGGGAGGCGCTTGAACATGCAGCAGTTGCCCCAGAAAAAATGAATAAGGATATTATCAGCGTATTTGCAGGGATGTCAGACAGTAGTTATGAGCGAGAAAATCTTCTAAAAAACAGTTGGTTTGGTAAGGAACATGACCGATTTCAGCAGCGTATCGCTGTTAGTAGCAGTATGCTGAGCACGCAGGTATCCTATCGATTAAATCTGCGAGGGCGAAGTGTTAATGTAAATACAGCCTGCTCTACAGGGCTTGTTACCGTGTCTCAGGCTTGTCAGGAACTTAAATCGGGTAAAAGTGACATTGCTCTTGCGGGTGCTGTTTCAATTTCTGTACCGCAAATCAATGGTTATTTTTACCAGAATGGCAGTATTGAATCACCGGATGGTGTGTGCCGTCCCTTTTCCAGTGATGCCAATGGAACGGTGTTTTCAAATGGTGTTGGTGTTGTTGTTTTAAAACGCCTTCAAGATGCTGTGAATGACAAAGATACCATTTACGCCGTCATTAAAGGCGCAGGTATTAACAACGATGGTTCAGATAAGCTTGGGTTTATGGCACCCAGTACCAATGGCCAGATCAATTGTATTCGAGAGGCATTGACCGAAGCGGGCATCTCTGGTGAGAGCGTAGGGTTTATTGAGGCGCATGGCACCGCAACGGCACTAGGTGACGTGGTGGAAATGGATGCGCTAAAAGCAGTATATGGATCGGAGTTAAAGGAAAAACAGTCTTGTGCATTGGGCTCTGTAAAAGGCAACATAGGCCACACTGACGCGGCTGCAGGGATTGCAGGTTTAATTAAAACAGTACTGTGTTTATATCATCAGAAAATCCCGGCAACAGTGCATTTCATAAAGCCTAATCCTGCTTTGTCCTTAGAGGAAAGTCCGTTTTTTATTAATCAGCAGTTAATCGACTGGGAGAGAAGGGATATACCACGGTATGCAGGGGTTAGTTCATTTGGTGTGGGTGGTACGAATGCACACATCATTTTAGAAGAATACTGCGTAGATCCTCTTGCAACAGTTGAACCTAAAGAACAATTATTTATTTTGTCTGCAAAAACAGAACAGGCTCTAGTACAAAATACCCATCGCTTGATCACGCATGTTTGCCATGCATCTCAAAGTGGAAAAATGCTTTCTTTATCCGATGTGGCGTATACGTTACAAACGGGGCGTGAAGATTTTCAATGGCGGCGATTTGGTGTTGCTAAAACAGTTGATGAATTCAATGCCCAGCTTCACCAAAATAAAGTTATATTGCATACGGATGACAGAAATCATTTTATGGTCTTTATGTTTCCAGGGCAGGGAATGCAGTACCATGAAATGGCAGCCCAGCTCATGGATGCGATTCCTTTTTTTAATGCAATGGTGTTGGAAGGAGTGCGGATTGCTCAACAGTATCTTCAGGTGGATTTACTTGAAATCGTGAAGAACCCTCAGGATACGCGGTTGAATCAGACACAATACGCACAGCCCGCTTTGTTTATTATTGAATATGCTTTAGCACGCTATTTAATGGAAATCGGGGTGAAGCCAACGGCATTGATCGGCCATAGTATCGGTGAATATGTGGCCGCCTGCTTGGCGGGTGTTTTTTCTTTCTCTGATGGCATTGCCCTTGTTTGTGAGCGTGGTTTATTGATGAGCAGCGCTCCTGCGGGTGAAATGTTATCGATTGAGTGTACGGCTCTGGAGTTTGCTGAATT
Organism: Legionella sp.; assembly: GCA_003507515.1. Lineage (GTDB taxonomy): Bacteria > Pseudomonadota > Gammaproteobacteria > Legionellales > Legionellaceae > DDPF01. The sequence goes on along the minus strand of DNVL01000211.1, from coordinate 3,464 downwards.
TCAGCAACACGCGAATGTGGAATTGGCACTGCATAATGGGTTGAATCATTGCGTTTCATCAGGAGATAGAGAAGAAACCATGCGTTTAGAGCAGTACCTTGCAAAAGGTTCCGTTCCTTATCACAAACTCAAAGTCAACCATGCCTTTCACAGCCGAAGCATGGAATCGATAGCAGAATCATTCAAAGGCTTGTTTTCTAATATAACATTGTCTGCGCCACTGATTCCCATTGTATCAAATGTAACAGGGAACTGGTTATCAGCTCAGGATGCAGTTGATCCAGATTACTGGTACAGGCATTTGCGGCTGACAGTGAAATTGTCTGACGGGCTTCGTCTTCTTGCGCACTACGAGCATTCGATTTTTATGGAGGTAGGGCCTGGCCGTAGTCTAAGTACTTTTTTAAAAAATGTGATAGGCACACAGCCTCATCACGGCGTAGTTCTCCAAACACTACCCACGCAGAACCGCCCTACATCTGATTTATACCAACTGTTATCAGCCATCGGTGGTTTATGGCAGGAAGGGGTCAAGATAGATTGGTCGCTTATTCATCACCAGAAAATACCATGCCGTATCGCGTTACCGACTTATGCGTTTCAGAAACAGCGCTACTGGGTTGAGCCTGATGGGCATGCGCAACACGTTGATGAGAAACCTGCCTTGTATAAACCAGTCTGGACTCATTATCCTGCTTATATTGAGCTGAAAGACATCGGTGATGAAGAACTGGTAAAACACGATTGGATTGTTTTTAAAGATAGCCTTGGCTATGCTAATGATATTATTTTGGCCCTCGAACAACATCATATTGTCCCGGTTATCGTTGAGGCAGGGACTGATTTCGTTGAAATGAGTCCGGTTCATTTTAAAATTAATCCTGCTGATAAAACACATTATGCATTGGTTTTTAAATCATTGAAAAACCGGCTATGCAATCCCATCTTTCTCCATTTCTATTCTTGTGAAAATCTTAATAAGGGTATTCTTTCTGCTGATGAAATTGATAAACAGCTCATATTGGGGTTTTATAGTGTGCTCTATTTTACGCAATCTTATATTGAAGAAGTAGGTGATAAAATCCCCTTTAAATGCAGCGTGACTACCTTTGGTACACAACTGGCGAATGGCTTAGAGCACATATCGCCTGTTAATGCGAGTTTGATAGGTGCTTGTCGAGTCATTAGCGAAGAACATCCACAGCTTGAATTTAAATTAGTGGATATCAGTCTTGAGGAATCATCTCAACTGAAAAGGAATAGAGCGTGTCACATGATTAATGATTGCGTGAATAACAATTGGCAGGGGCTTCATCCCATTGTCGCGTACAGAGGCGGCCATCAGTGGGATGTCTCACATATGGAGATTAAGACACCTGAGACAGAGATGCCATTTAAAAACGATGGCGTTTATCTATTGACCGGGGGATTGGGTGGATTGACACTCAGTCTTTGCGAAGCGATTTCAAATGCAGTGACGAACCCACGGTTCATTTTACTGTCGAGACGCTTAATACCCATGGAATTACATTGGGATGACATATTGTCAGACTCAAAACACCCTTTATTTGAGAAAATTACACAGTTAAAAAAGTTAAAAGCATCTGGTGCAACATTGTATATTCACCAAGTTGATATCACACAAACAGATGAACTATCATCGGTAATTAATCATTACCGGCATTTTTTGGGTTGCATCAATGGCGTCGTGCATGGGGCAGGGATCCCCGGAGGCGGGCTCGTGCAGTTTAAATCAAAGCAAACAGCTGATTCTGTATTTATGCCCAAAATATATGGGACCTACTGTCTGGCAAAGGCATTGCAAAACTTAACCCTTGATTTTGTTGTATTGCTGTCATCGCTGGTTGTTCTTAAGGGCGAAGCCGGGCAGATTGATTATACAGCTGCAAACGCTTGTCTTGATGCGTGCGCTGTCAGTTCTCTTTTTTCAGCGAAACATGTCTTAAGCCTTAACTGGAATACATGGCGTGATGTGGGTATGGCGGCGGATGCTTTGTGTACTGATGGCGTGTCATTTTTTGATCGAGGAAATGATATCAGTCCTTCTGAAGGACGTGATTTATTTGTTCGAGCTATGCGACAAAATTATTCTAATATTGCTGTTTCAAATGATGACCTTAGTATCAGTACGCCTCAACAGAAAAATATAAAATCAGATCGCTCCTTTGTTAAAGTATCCCGAGAGCATATCGATACCTCGCAGGCCTACTGTCCTCCTAGCAGTCATGTGCAAAAAGAGTTGGCTCGATTATTTCAGGATGCATTGGGCATCGATTCAGTGGGGATGCATGATGATTTCTTTACGCTGGGTGGACATTCATTAAAAGCATTGAGACTGATTGATATCATTAATAAACAATTTAATTCTAATCTAACCATTCATCACCTTTATAAAACCCCAACGATTGGTCAATTAAGTGAAATAGTTGAGTCTGGAAGTGTAGGTGCTCAAGATATTGTGGTGCCATTAAAAATTATTGAAAATAAATCACCGTACATTTTCCTCTGTCACCCTGCAAGTGGTATGATTTATTGCTTTAATTCGTTTGCTGTACAGCGTGATTTGACATGCTCAATCTATGGGTTACAGGATCCAAGCGTTTCAGAAGGAAAAATGGTCTACGACAGCATTTTCTCCATGGCAGAGTCCTATCTTTCAGCCATTAAGAGTGTTCAACCACGTGGACCCTATTATCTAGTAGGGTATTCATTTGGAGCAACGGTCATGTATGAAGTTGCGAATAAGCTTCAAGAACAGAAAGAAGATGTTGGTTTGCTGGCATTAATTGAAGGATGGTCAATTTTCTCATCCAAACAGAAACATATGACTCATTTTAAGAAACAGTTTCATAGTGCACATCCCGATTTGACGGAAAATATGATTGATCTCGCATGGGCGAGAATGGAACTCCTGCTGAATCATACGCCTACTCAAGTGAATCATGACATGGTTTTGTTTAAAGCGACCGAGCTATTGGATGATTATATTGAGGTTGATGATACACTGAATGGCTGGTCAAAATTTAACGGTGGAAAAATAATCTGTCACAGACTCGATGCGAATCATGAAACCATCATGAATGTTGAAAACAGTCAAAAAATCATGGGATTGATTCAAAATATTATTTTTCGAAATGGATAAGGCATGGATTACACATGAAAATAGATGCAAATGAAATTTCAGCTGTCGGTAAAGCATACGGGTTGATGCGGCGAGCATTTATTGCGGTTGATTCATCCTATTGCATTGTACACATTAATTTATACGCAAAAAAAATATTTGGGTTTAAGAAATCGGATATTGGACAGTCTTTGATTCAGGTATGGGAGGAAAAAGGTCTGCCTGTATTGATTGATAATGCAGGTAAAATGCATAAAAAATTCAGGCCTCAGTCATCGTTTCGCCAAAGGCAATGGAAAAAAATATCAGCTCGCGTAGGAAA
>DNVL01000174.1 GCA_003507515.1 Legionella sp. | reverse complement strand
GCAGCGATGGTTTGGCTAAATAAAATCGTGGCGTTCTTTTTTCATCAATGGCTATTTGCAAAGGAACAGTCACCGGCTCAGAATCCCCTCCCGTTGCGGTATTTGCATGAAACGTGAGGTGATAGCGGTACCCAACTGCATCCGCTGGTACCATGCCATCGAGCACCAGCGTATCTAAAGACAACCAAGGCGCTGCGGGCTCAATTTTGTCAAGAATGAGCCTTAAGCTACCATCCGCTGCTGGATCAGCAATGTCCGCTTGAAAATCATGGTGAAACGTTGCACCGGCGTCCCCTGTTAACTGAATATTCTGTTTTATCATCGGTTTTTTATCCGAGTCATAAGCCACAGGAATTTGAATCGTCAACGGCTGTGAATCACCACCCGTATTGGACGTAGCAATTAATGTGACTTCTTTTATCTGTCCTGCATCAGACGATAAAGGATGCCCTTGCAACAAGGTCTGGTTTTCTTTGTCCAGGCTTAACCAGGGAGAGCCGCCACGATCCAAATCGATACGAAAACGAATTTGATTCGTCAGCGTGAAACCGAGTGTTGGCTCAATGAAGGCCATTAAATCCAAGCGATAATCTTGTCCAGGCATCGCACTGGCCAGACTATAATGCGGTTTAAAAACCGGCGTATCGTGAGGGTTTGGATCCACAGTGATGGTTAAATCTTGAGGGTCGGCTGTTGCCTGGCCATTGGTTGCTCGAACGCTAAAATGATACTTGCCCGTTCGGGTCGGCGCGCCGTCAATCGAATGGGTCGCCTCATGGTAAGAGAGCCCGTCTTGCGCGCTCGGTGTTACAACCGCCTGCGTGGGTAGCATAATGGGTGCAAGGGCTGCTGCAATGCTCTGCAAAGCTTGGGGTGGTAAAGAAAAAAACAAAAACAGCGAGTGGGAATATCATTTGAGACGTTTGGTACTTTCCTTGAGCCTTCACAACCACAACCCCTTCATTTCCATTGAACGCTCTGTATCCTCTGCGAGATCATAATCAACGGGCCAGCTGCCGTCAACTAGCAAAATATGCTCAAATTATTGCTTATTTATGCTATTTGTGGTTTGTCCTGAACGTTAGAGGCTTTTTTTGATTTTCTCAACTTCTTTCGGTGTCCTCCATTACATTTTCTATGCTAACACCGCGCTTCAACATGCTATTAGCAATTCTGTGGGTAGCCAATTCTTCACCTCTAGCTTCGCCCTCTAATTTACGGCATGGTTCAAACCGGAACGGTTGTGGTAGAACCCCGCAACATATCTTCATTCATCGTGCGAATGATTTCATGCGCAATGCGTTCACGAAAGGCTGGATCTAAATTACTTGAAATCACAACATAAGGCTTATGGTTATGTTCATCGCGCAAAAAACATACTTCAAAAATGTAATCCATGGCCAATAGATCATATTGATACATTTGAACCGATTGGCGTTTCAAACCAAACAAACCTTGTTCGTCTTGATGCGCATTCACGAAATTATTCCAAATATTAAGGTAAATCATAAACCGATTTTTTGTATCCAATAAGCTTAAATCCGGGCACAGTTTTAACGCGCCATGGTTTATTTTCAAGACACGAACCCAGCGCATAAAGATACCGGTAAAAAACTTCATGCTGAAATATGCAACGTTTTTTTTCTTACGATAAAATGGATTTAGGGTCGCTAATTTTAACATAGAAGACCCCTGAAGAGATGTCTTGTTTTGTATAAAAAAATCATGCACTTGTTGAGATAGTAACAACAGCGTTTGGCGTGCATGAAGGAGTAACTTCACCGATTCAATTCTCAAAAAACAACCCACCGTCTTTTGGTAGGCTAAACAATCACGCGATGATTTGACCACATTTATCACGACAGGGTTATTCCCTTGCTGATATCCACCACAACAATGCATCAATGACATGCCGATAGAGGCACACAGTGCTTCACTGAAATTAATTTTTTGATGCCTACAAAAAGCTTCCAAATGGTGCATGGCTTTGCTAGGAATAGGGATGTATGTTGAATACGAGAAAGGCGCCCTGCCTCGCCTTGCGCGAATACAATGTTTTGGAAACGCGACTAAATGCGCGTCCTGAAGATACTGGGCCCAAAACACGCGATCGTCCGCAATGTTTTTTTGCATTTGCAGCTGCTCATCCGCTACGTATGCGGCAAAGGGGCTCCCTTCCCCCGCCTCACCCTCTCCTGGGATGTTATGCAAAACATTCAAGTAAAAAAAGGACAAATCGGCAAACAAAATATCCATCGAGATACCGTCTGAAATGATGTGTGGCATGCTCAGTTGTAATTCAATCTCATCGTTTTTGAGATAAAACAAGCGGGCTTTAAGCAATGCAAATCGCCTGTTCCATGAAGAACAACCGATCAAATCATCCATTGATTTTCGCAAGCCAGCATCCATTTCAGCGTCTGAACAACAGTCCATACGGATGGTTTCAATCGATACTTTTTTGGGGTCTGCACTGCCCTGAATCGGCAGGTATTTAGAAATTCTATACGATAGTATGGTGTGTTTTTTCACCACACTGTTAAAAGCAACGTGCAGCGCATCTAGATCCAATGTCCCTATGAGACGTTTTCGCGCAATAATATTTAATTTGGCCGCCTTGGGTTTAAAGGTTTTGGATGCCCAGAGAATGGTTTGAAAATCACTGAGGGGCAGCCGTGCATTCTGTTGTTTTTCCGAATGTTTGCCCAAAAAACAATCTTCTTCGGTCGTTTTTTTTATCAATAACGCCAATTCTCGCACGGTCATTGCTTGATATAATTCTTGCGCGGTCATGTTTTTATCCAGCGACTGATTTATTTTGGAAACAATGCGGGCCGCAATGAGTGAATGCCCACCGAGTTCCCAGAAACTATCATCCACCCCCACAGACGACAAGCCTAACTCACCCGACCAGATGTCGATAAGGCTTCGTTCCAAATGCGAAAGCACGTCAGTGACGTGCTTTATCGGTTGTGTGTGATCAGGAAGCAAGCCATAATCCAATTTACCGTTTGCCGCCATTGGGAATGCTTTCAGCCGCACAAACACATTGGGAATCATATAGTTCGGCAGGCTGCTTAACATGTATTGACGCATCTCATTGTACGTTAAGGCGTCTGTCACGTCCGCTGCAGTATAATACGCCACCAGCAATACGTCCTCGTGCTCATTTTCGCGCACCAGCACCGCAACATCCTCAATCGCAGGGTATGCGAGCAAGCATTGCTCAATTTCATTCAATTCCACCCTAAACCCGCGAATTTTCACTTGCCTATCGATGCGATCTAAATATTCAATCGTGCCATCAGGCAGTGATCGACAGAGATCCCCTGTTTTATATAAACGCGCGCCTTTACAAAAGGGGTCTTCAATAAAACTGTGATTCGTTAATTCCGGCAGATTCAAATAACCACGGGCCAATCCCGCTCCACCGATATACAACTCCCCCTCATCACCCACACCTACCTTTTGCCGAAAAGAATCCAAAATATAATAGTACATATTCATGCCTGGCGTACCGATCAGCACATTTCCATCGGTCGAAAACGACGTTGCGTTATCAACAACATAATGCGAAAACGCAACCGTGGCTTCTGTAGGACCATACTCATTGATCAATAGATGGTGTGGGTAATACTGAAGCCAGCGTTGACAATCACGGGATCGCAGTGGCTCACCTCCCAATATGATGCGTTGTAGATCAGGCAGAGGGGTATTTTCTTTTTTAATTTCACGTAACAATTCTTTAAAATAGGTAGGCGTCATCTTCGTGATTTGTATACGTGACGCTTTTAGATAACCCAAATATTGCCGAAAATCGCGCTGGGTCGCATCACTGCAAATCACCACGGTTAACCCCAACATCAACGGGATAATCGTCGTGGTCACCGCCATGTCAAACATGTAATTACAGGACCAATCGATGCGCATTTGAAACGTCGTATCTGCATAAGCTGCAAACCAATCGCCATAATTCATAACACTTTCGTGCTCGAGCAAGACCCCTTTCGGTTTGCCTGTGGTCCCTGATGTATAAATCACATAAGCCAATGCCTGAGGTATGATTTCGCATTCTAAAGGGGTGGTAGGCCATGCGCTTATTTCAGGGGTCTTATCTAACATAATGATCGGGTAATCATTGGCCAATAATCCCTCAGCGACATCCGATGTGGTGAGAATCGCTACGGCTTCACAATCGCATACGATGAAGGACAATCGATTGACCGGCAGTGATGGGTCCAGCGGAACGTAAGCCGCCCCTGCTTTTAATATGCCAACCATGGCCACCAGTACATCGACCGATCGTTGTAGGCATAAGGCAATGCGCTGCTCAGGCTTGATGCCGATGGCTTTTAAATAATGGGCGAGTTGATTTGCACGCTGGTTTAAGTCGTCATACGTGACCCTGTGTTCACCCGAGATAGCTGCGATTGCCAACGGATTTTTTATCGCTTGGGCTTCAATCCGTGCATGTATCCTGTCACAATGAATATTGATCTCCTCTCGGTCTCAACAAAAGTATAGCGATCACTTTAAATCGCTGTCAATGCGACATGAATAATCTACTGTGGAGCGACTCGAAATGCACCATTCGTATAAAAATGTAATCACTCGATTTCTTCGACAGGATGAACGATTCGTCTTGTCGGATGAGCATGACATGCCGCGGGTCATCGAGGCCGAAGGCTCACACGATCTCGAATGGTTACAAACCTTTTTAAATGAGCATTCCAATCAGTTATTGGCCGATATCAGCACTTATGGCGCCGTACTGCTGCGAGGCTTTAACATCACATCAGAGGAAGCATTTGAAAAGACCGTATTAAGCATTCAAGGACTGACAGGCATCAGCGATGCATTTATGTCAGAGGAGGGCCGCATCCCTGCGGGAAATGCAACCTTCGTATTGCATACCAACGCGGTCTATAAAACCGGTGGAACGTTATACCTTGGGGGATTTCACAGCGAAAACTATTACTCAACTGATGTGCCTGCATACATTTGTTTTTGTTGCTTGGAGCCGTCTCGTATGGGCGGTGAAACGGGTCTCGTGAACATGAAAAAGATATACCAACAATTGGATCCAGCACTTCAGCAGAAACTCGAAAAAAATGCTTTTTTTGTCTCCGAATGGCTACTCACGGATATTGCGAAACGCTACCAGGTCTCCATTGAAACGATCAAAGCGATTTGCCATCGCGCTGATTTGCCAATCGTTGGTGACGGCGCTGATGCACTCGTGAAAATGTATAAACCCAATGTATTAGAAAATCCCGTTACACACGAAAAATCCTTGCACATCAATCTTTTTGAGATCCATCGATTAAATGCTGCGTTGCGTCAATGCTTCATGAACGATTATTCGGGTAAAGCCTGGCGTTGGCACCGATTCGTTTGGAAAATACCCAAACACATCTTCAAATCGATCAAGTTTGTTTATATTATGTTTGCGTCTTTTGGTTACTCACCCAAACAGTCGTTGGGCATTTTATCATCCAAAATACGGGTGCGTGCGGCATCAAAAAAACAATCGCGCGATCCTGTCTTTCATCAAACGCGTGTAGGGAGCTGTTTTAGCGCGTCTGAGGTCACGCATCTGGCCCAATTAATACGACAGCAATACGCATCGTGCTTATGGCAAAAAGGGGATATTCTATTGATTGACAACACCCAAGTCATGCATGCGGGCATGCCCGGTGCCGGCAAGCGAGTCATTCGTGCGATGATTTGCAATCCGATCGCCATGGACTACTCGCCAGGCGCGCCCGGTGTAATAGCATGTTGCCCAAAAACAAGTAAAACGGTTGGGTCTTGTGTGAAATCGAAACAGCAGTAAAAGTCGGTCGATAAGCCGGGTTCTGTCGTGGACAACCATTCATCTGGGACAAACGTCACCGTTTGCCTCAAGCGACCTACCCGAAT
>DNVL01000054.1 GCA_003507515.1 Legionella sp. | reverse complement strand
GTAGGACTGTCCTATATTCGGTTAGGTCAAAGTGCGACAACGCTTTCCGGTGGCGAGGCGCAGCGCATTAAGTTGGCTCGCGAGTTGTCCAAGCGTGGCACGGGCAGCACGCTGTATATTTTAGATGAGCCCACAACCGGTTTGCATTTTCACGATGTGCGTCAGCTGTTAACCATACTTGCGCGTTTGCGTGATCAAGGGAATACTATTATTATTATTGAGCATAATTTAGATGTGATCAAAACCGCGGATTGGGTGATTGATTTAGGCCCTGAAGGGGGTAACAAAGGGGGGCAGATCATTGCGTGTGGCACGCCTGAAATGCTCGCCGCCTGTGAGCGTTCATATACCGGGCAGTTTTTGCGGCCTTTGCTGGATATGAATTGAGATATAGTCTATAACTATAGCCAAACCATTTACATTAAAAGGATATAAGCGATGAATACCTTTTTGATTACTCTACTCGTCATTGTAGCGGTCGTGCTGATTTGGGGCGTCAGTATTTATAATATGTTAATTGCCTTGATCGAAGCGATTCATAACAACAAGCGGCAAATTGATATTCAATTGGATCGGCGCTTTAAAGTGTTCGAGTCGCTGATTGCGGCGGTCAATAAATACATGGACTATGAGCAAACCACATTAAAAGACGTAGTGGCATTGCGTAATCAAGCCCAAGCGGCGAAAGCAGTAGGTGATGATAGAGCGCGCATAGCGGCAGAGGATGGAATCTCTAAAATTGCGGCGGGCTTGAATGTGGTGTTTGAGCAATACCCCGATTTAAAAGCGCATGAAAATGTACTGCAGTTGCAAGAAGAAGTCGTGAACACTGAAAACAAACTGGCTTATTCTAAGCAGGCCTATAATGATGGAATCGAGCGCTATAACGCCAAGAAAAAATCATTTTTTGAAGCCATGGTGGTGCATGTGTTTCCGAGCGCACTGGATAAAACATTTGAGTACTGGGCGTTGCCAGAAGGGCTCACCCAGTCTCGCGAAGATTACACGGTAAAATTCTAATGGCCCTGTCTGATTACCATGCCACAAAGGGTGACTGGCGAGAACAATTGCGGCGCAATGAGCGCAACACGCGCTGGGTGATTGTTATCTTTTTTGCCGTTTATGCAGGCGTAGGCCTCGTTGCTGATGCGTTTATTTTGCAATCGCAATACCGAGGGGTGACTCTTGGCCAATGCTTTGATGCCTTGGTGACGTTCCAGGTGGTGCCCTTCGCCACCTTGATCATGGCAGGCGTTGCCGGGCTCTCGTTGTTGGTCACTTACGCAATGTACGACAAAATCATGCTTTTGGGCACAGACTCGCGTGAAATCACACCGAAGACGGCAAAAAATTTGAATGAAAAACAATTGGTAAACGTGGTTGAAGAAATGAAGGTTGCAGCGGGTTTGCAATTCATGCCGAAAATATTTTTGATTGAAGCCGATTACATGAATGCGTTCGCCAGCGGCTATAGTGAAAAGTCGGCCATGGTCGCGATTACGCGAGGGTTAATGGAAAAACTAGACCGCGCCGAGTTGCAGGCTGTGATGGCGCACGAACTGAGCCACATTCGTCACCATGATATTAAGTTGACGTTGATGGTCGCTATTTTAAGCAATATTTTATTGATTGTGATAGATCTGTTATTTTATACGGTGGTGTTTAAACGAGACAATCGCGACAATAATCCATTGCTCATGGTGATTGTCGTCTTGCGTTATGTGTTACCCCTTATCACCCTCATGCTGGCTTTGTTTTTAAGCCGTACGCGTGAATTCATGGCCGATACCGGATCGGTTGAGCTCATGCGTGATAATGAGCCCATGGCGCGCGCATTGTTGAAGATCAGTGGGGATCATCAAGCCCATGCGGAGCATTATGCCCATGAATATGGGCAAACAGCACATGAAGAGGTACGACGCGCGTCTTATCTGTTTGATCCGTCAACGCTTGATCCAGTTAAATCATTCAGCAGTGCATTTTCAACACATCCTAGTGTTGAGAAACGGCTGGAGGCATTGGGGTTTAAAAAACGCAAGGCGTAGTAGCCTCTGCTGCTGGCTGAGTGTCATTCCAGGCATCGTACAGGTATAATGGACTATTCAGTAATAAGGTTATCCCTAATTTAATCGCCAACATGGCGTAACAGCATAAAGTGAGTGATGCCTTGAACATGATGCTCAAGATCGTCGTCAACGATTCAATGAACAAGAAGGGAACAAAAAAGACGGCTCTAAATAATTTTAATGCATTTAATCCCACCTCCATCATGAACATTGATTGCTCTAGCGCATCATGTCCTGGCAGTGCTTTGATCATGTTTAAATCGTCATCAGACAAAGGACCATTTGTTGGTTTCTGCGAAAATGTAGCATGGAATGTTGAGTCGTCTGTGTTTATACGATGTATTTTCTCCGATCTTCTATTGTAAAAAAATAAATGTTCACCATAACAGATATAAAGGTCTGGTTTTTGCGTATGCATTGCGCCATCGCTGTGCTTTTTTTCACTTGGCTCTAATCGATTCAGTGTTTCTTTTTCATCGTTGTAATAAAAAAGATCATCTTCAGTCTGAATGTATGAATCCGGCAGCTGCTGGGGCCCCGCTGGGTTCCTGCGGGTAATGAATGGATCAAGCCAATATTTACCGTCCCAATGCATAGGCTTCATATGAGGCGGTGTTCTCCCCTGTTTTTCTTTGTACACGAATTCTACAGGTAGAGGTTCAGGTGTTTCCATCGCCTTATAAAAAGCCAATGTCAATAAACGCGCATATTTAAAACCAAAAAAAGTTTCCCTGTATTTATTTAACAATCGTATATAATCGGTTTGAGACAATCCTTCTTTTCTATCCCAAGTATTAAATATCATCTCATCGATTGGTTGGTTCGCGTGTGGAGGATATAATTGTTCTGCAGCATAACACAATACTGTCTCATCAGACTCATCTGAAAAATTGATGCTATCAATGAAATACGTGCGATAATAATCGGCTAATTCTTTTTGTGTCACCAGGCTATTCAATGCGGTTTTGATGTGGTTGGATCCGATGAACACTTGCAAGGGATACTCGCTTGTTCTATGATCTCGTCGCAAATTAGTATATAACTCGCTTGGAAAAACGAATGCTTTTGGTAAAAAAGATAAAATGATTTTAGGTAAGATCACCTGATAAATCAAATGGTAAGTTATTAGAAACAATAAAGTGCCAGATAAAATCAATACAGCATTGACAATGTATTGCAATGCATCAATGAGATATTGAATGGGTAAGGCATAGCGTAAATAGACTTTTTCATGGTCGCGATAGAGCCGAGTCATTCGCCGTTCGAGCTCTCGCATATAGTCACTTAGATTCATGGTTGCCATTGACGCAATCGTTGGGAGCAAATCTTTTTTATAACAATGCTCTACCTCTTGTTGGGCGCTGTTTAAAAATTGACTTTGATCTTCAACAACCACAAGACGCTTGGAAAGCGTCATCATGTCAGTCTTAAATTGTTCTATGGTTTTATCGTTGTTGCCGTTTTGTTGTATTTTATCCGGATGCGTGATTAATGAGATACATCGATACAATTTTCGAGAATCTTCTTCTGATAATCCTCTAAAGGCTTCGCGAATAGGGCCTTGAATAGCATGTCCTAATTGGTCTGAAGAGACGATCTGGCCAGATGCTACCATGCGAGATAATTGGGTATTGATTTTAATGATGGTATTGGTTCGAATGGTTTGTACTTCTTTTGGAGTCATTGGAGGCGATCCTTTTCAAAGTAGACGTTTAACGAGCGATTCATTATACACAAAATACACAAAAAAAACATTTGTAAATGCATGATCCACACATATGTTTCTTTTTTTGAACGGTCTGGTCGGTCTGATAAATACCTTATTTTACCCTACATGGGTAATGATTATTTTATAAGGAGTTCTTGATATTGATCAAAGTCTGCAAATCAATATAACGTTGATACATGTCGAACAGGTGAGGAAAAAGGACAATAGTCGATTTATGCAGGTGTGGGCCTGTTATGGATTTATCTAAAACATAGGACNNAGAACAAGATGGAAGGCAACAATCGTCAGGCCTTACTTCTTCAGAACAAGATGGAAGGCAACAATCGTCAGGCCTTACTTCTTCTTCTGATGTTGGTGTTATATGAGGAGCTGCGTTTGGTTCTCGACTAGCAGCAGGACGAGCAGGACAAGCAGGATGAGTAGGGCGAGCAGGATCTCTCAGACCAGAGTCAGGACGTTGACGTAGTACGCGCTCTAGTTGAGTATAAGTGTCCTTACTGTTGCTACTACAAAAATCCTCCAATGATACTGAGGCTTTCACCTTATTAGGCATAAGGTATCTCTTAAATGAAAAAGAACAATAAAACAGTGTAACGTTTAAGGCTGAGGTCTGTCAATTGATCGAGCGTCTTTTATTCGCGCAGTCCAACGCCTTTTTTCATCAAGACCAAATTTAATATCGTTAAAACGACCAACATCACGCAAATAATACTCATCGCCAAGGCCATGTTTACGTCTTGCTGGCCAATCATCACGTGGCGTAGCGCATTCACCATATAAAGAATCGGGTTGAAGCGGCTGATGTGCTCCCAAAGAGGTGGCAACATGCTGGTTGAATAAAATACGCCGCCCAAGTAAGTCAGCGGTGTGAGGACGAACGTGGGCACTAGCGCCACATCGTCAAAGCTGCGTGCTAACATGCCATTGGTGAAGCCGGCTAAGGAGAATACAGCCGCAACGAGCACCACAATGCCCAAGGTCATGGGCAGGCTTTTGATGTCAATGTCTAAGAATAAGTAAGCCACCAAAAACACCAGAAGGGCGACAATAAAGCCCCGTAAAACGCCACCTAACGTATAGCCTAATAAGATGAGGCTATAGTGCATGGGGCTTATCAGCAGTTCTTCAATGCTTTTTTGAAAACGCACACTAAAGAGCGACGTTGACACGTTGATGTATGCATTGGTGATAACTGACATCATGACGAGGCCGGGGGCGATAAAGAGGGTGTAACTGGCGCCTTCAATGGGACCAATGCGCTGGCCCATGACGGCACCAAAAATAAGAAAATAGAGCAAAGTCGTTATCACTGGGGGTAAAAAAACTTGAGTGGCAATTCGAAACATACGGATGAGCTCACGGCGCACCAATGTATAGAGGCCAATCCATTGTGGTTTAGTGGTCATTGATGATATCCATAAAGAGTTCTTCTAAACGGTTGGTTTTGTTGCGCATGCTGTGAATACGAATGCCTTTCTGATTGAGGATGGTAAACACGTCATTCAATGACTGTTTATTATCAATACGCAATTCAAATGTATTGGCGTCTAACTGGCATGCAGTAAAAGGTTCTAACATGGGAAGTGTATCGATTGCATCCATGGTGTTGAAGAGAAAGGTTTGATGATGAAGCGATTGCAATAGTGTTTTCATGGATGTATTTTCTAAGATGACGCCTTTATCAATGATCGCGATGTTTTTACACAGTTGCTCGGCTTCTTCCAGGTAATGAGTGGTTAACACAATGGTGGTGCCTTCTGCATTGGTGCGCGTCAGGAAATCCCACATGCTCCGACGAATCTCAATGTCAACACCGGCGGTGGGCTCATCCAGGATCAACACGTTGGGCTGATGCACCAATGCCCGCGCAATCATCAAGCGGCGTTTCATCCCGCCCGATAAATGACGCACAATCGCTTTTCTCTTGTCCCATAAACCCAATTGATCTAAAAGCGCATTGACGCGGGGCAATGCTTGTTTTCGAGTCAAACCATAGTAGCCTGCTTGGTTAAACAGAACATTTTGGCAGGTTTCAAAAATATTTAAATTAAATTCTTGCGGGACCAGTCCTAAACAAGATTTGGCTTTTTCGGGATCGTTATCCAAGTCATGGCCATTGATGGCGATGGAGCCGGATGTTTTGGTGAGTAAGGTGGTGATAAGGCCAATGGTGGTGGATTTCCCCGCACCATTGGCACCCAAGAGTGCGAAGAAATCACCAGATTTTACAGTTAAATCAATGCCTTTGAGTGCCTCAACCCCATTGGCATAGGTTTTGCGCAACTGTTGGATTTCTAATGCATTCATCGGGTTAAACAAATTTATAGACCAGGCCGAGATTGCCTAGCATGGCAATCTGAGTGCCTGCATTGGCATAATGTGTGAGTGTGCCGTAATCCGTAAAGATATATTCCGCGCGCAGGTCTAAATTTTTATAGACGTTTGTTTGCAAGCCCCCACCAACACGCCATCCGTCAGCATTGACCCCGGTGGAGCCCAATGCTGAGTTAAGGATCATTCGGGTTTGCTCAAACCCGACACGTGCGTACCCGAGTGTTGTGTCATTGATCATCAACCCTGGCATCAGATCTACGCCATAGTCCCATGTGGGTTGGAGTGTGTAGCTCGTTACACCCTGGTTAAACCTTCCATAATTCTTGAGCTTCGCGCTGTTCGCACCATAGATTTCTGCGGCAAGATAATAACGTTGTTTCCAGATATGCCCCCAACCCGCAGAAAGGGTTCCTTGAGCGCCAATGTAGGTTAATGGAACACCAGATAAAGCGATTCGAGGGCCGATGCTGGCACCAATGTATGGGCCCGCTTTGAATTCATATGCGGTGCAAGGCGCTTTTGTAGGGCCCATGCCGCCTGCAAATGAAAGACTCGTGCTGAGAGCGGCAATGGCTGTTGTAATACATGTTGCTTTGAACATAGTGGTCTCCATTTGTATGATGTAATGTCCTTAGAAGTGATGAATATATTACCCGGTGAACAATCAAACGTATATAGTGATATCCTTCCTTTTTTCATTGTTTTACAATGAGTGTGTTTTCAATGGGCTCATCATGGGCGAGCATTCTTCGGTTTGCTCGAAAATAGGCGAGCGGGGAGAGCGCTAGTAAATCCGATATTTTTTCCATGTAAATGCATGCAAAGCGGTCGACTTGGTAGGCAAAATAACTTTCTTCAGCGCCCGCACGAAACACGCGCTCCCATTTGGGATTAAACAATAATTGCTGTTCGTGCAATGCATTTGATATCGTGAGATCTAGGGCTGATATTTTTGTTTGTAACGCGCTGAGTGCGTCTGCGTATTGGTCTGTTTTTTCATCGATGCGTTTGGTTTGCAGCTCAATGTATTCTTGTTCCAAATCTGTTTTTATCGCCATCTGTTGCATGATGGATTGTTCAAACGTGCGTGCCCTTTTCTGGGCCGCAATTTCATCCCCCAGATCTTCAACAACAAGAGCGGTCCGCCAATTGCAATCTTTTTTCAAACGAAGAATGTCGCCATAAATGTGATCGCCAATGTATAAAATCTCATCTCCATTGAGTTGCAAATCATCGGTGAATTTTTTTGCATTCCCGCCTTGATAGACGCCAGGTTGAATGGTGCCTATGGTGTTGGTCATGGTGCCATCGGCAGGATTGATGCGTAAAAACTTCAGGTTATCGTAGAAAAATCGAGGTTTATTGGCTAACGTGATGGTATAGCAAAACAAATCTTGCCATGTTTCATTCGCGTCGAGAAAGGGGTTGATGGCATAGTTGAGCAGTAAATTGGTATAGTAATACTCAGAATTGGTGAGAACAAATACTTTTTTCCCATGTTGAATGCAGCGTTTGAGGCCGTCCACCACGGCTTGGTCACGGATGACATAATAATCGAGGTGTGCACTGATTTGCGCTTTTAGGCGCCCATCGGCATGCACTTGATCAACGGCCCCCAAGACATCCAACGCCATGATATTGTAGCTGGGGAAGAGGAGGGGGGAGGCATCTTTCAAATCCACCAGTTGGCCGTATAATACACAAAAAGCAATCGAGAAGGCGGTGTCAATGGCCATGTAATTCGGATCGCCTAAATCCACATAAATGCTGCGATAAAATTTTTTTTGTTCTGTGAAATCAATCCTTGTCGTGCCATGGTAACTTTGCCG
>DNVL01000072.1 GCA_003507515.1 Legionella sp. | reverse complement strand
CCTGATTAACTTATTCACATAGGTTGCCAGCTCCGCTGTCGTCGGTAATTGTCCATAATGCAAAAGATAGGCTACTTCCTCAAAGGAGGCATACGCCGCCAAATCATCAATAGAATAACCTCTGTAGTTCAGCCCCTTGCCTGCCAATCCAACAGTCGCAATTGCTGATGCTCCAGCCACAACGCCGGCCAGTCCTGCCGTATTATCAACCATGCTGATCCTCCCTAAATTGATCGAGTTTTGCTTCATAATCACGATACTTCAATACATCATATAAGTCATCACGTGTTTGCATAGTATCCAGCAAATCACGCTGCGTACCATCCGATAAAATGGTTTTATAGACCTGTAAGGCCGCAAAAGACATCGCTCTAAACGCACTGAGTGGGTATAAAATCAATTGAACCCCGGCGTGCTTTAACTCATCACGGGTAAAAAGCGGGGTTTTACCGAATTCGGTAATATTGGCAAGAACAGGTGCATTTATTCGTTGCGTAAATACCTGAAATTCGTTCAAAGTGGTCAGCGCTTCTGGAAAAATCATGTCAGCCCCACACGTCACATAAAATGCAGCACGATCCAATGCGGCATTCATGCCTTCCATGGCGCGTGCATCTGTTCGCGCCATGATAACAAAGTCTTCATCGAGTCTCGCATCGACTGCCGCTTTGATGCGATCACCCATCTCGTGCATTGACACAACGGATTTATTCGGACGATGACCACAGCGCTTTGCTGCCATTTGATCTTCAATATGAATGGCAGCAACGCCTGCGCGCTCCATCAATTGCACGGTTCTTGCAATATTAAACGCATGCCCCCAACCCGTATCCACATCCACCAGCAGAGGCAATGTGCAGGCATTGGTGATGCGGCGCACGTCTTCTAACACATCCGAAAGGCCTGTCATTCCCAGATCAGGCAGTCCATAAGATGCATTCGAAACGCCCGCACCGGACAGATAAATGGCCGCAGCTCCCGCCTCCTGTGCTAAAAGTGCCGAATAAGCATTCACAGCCCCTATCACTTGCAACGGCTCGGGCGCGTTGGCCAATGTTCTAAACTGTTTTCCCATTGAATGGGACATAATTCCCTCTCCTTGGCTTATGCCGAACCTTAAATCATCAAAAATCCTTTGGAATACCAGCGACAATGCCCTGAAATATGCACGCGTCCATCCATTACATCACAAAACACATGCCCTCGGCGAAAAGATCCCTGTATCGACGTTAATTTTTGTTTACTCAGCCGTTCAGACCAATACGGTGCGAGCACGCACTGTGCAGAACCCGTCACCGGATCTTCAGCAATATTGTGTTTTGGATAAAAACAGCGCGAATAATAATCCACATCGTTGCTACACGCGGTCAGGATTAACCCACGCTTCGGCAGTTTCACCAAGCGATTTAAATTAACCTGCGCATTCAAAACATTCGTCTCATTGGCGAGCAGCACCAAATAATCCAAATCACTTTCATATACGTCAAGAATGGGTTGATCAACAATGTCATTCAAGTGCTGCGGGCTATGCAGTGGATAAACAGTAAAGCTCGGGAAATCCAATGTGATGCGATCGGCTATTTTTCGTACTAACAGTTGACCGCTAGCACTAGAAAAAGCTATCTGGTCTGCGTGATTTCGGCCCAATTCAAACAGAAGAAAGCCAGCCGCCAAGGTGGCATGCCCGCATAAATCAATTTCACCATTGGGTGCAAACCAACGAATATGAAATCCCTGCTTGTCTTCCATCACAAATGCCGTTTCAGACAAATTATTCTCAACAGCGATAGCCTGCATTAATTCATCATTCAACCAGGTTTTTAATAAGCAGATGGCTGCGGGGTTCCCATGAAACACCTTGTCCGTAAAAGCGTCTATCTGACAAATTTCAATCCTTTGCACCGAATACTCCGATAAACTGTTGAGCGAAGCCTAACGGGGGCACGTTAAAAGATCAAGCCTTCCGGGCACACTCTTCTGTCAAGACCCTTTCCGCCGCATTTTTCGTGAACAGGATGTCTTGCGCTTGATGCGCACTGGATATAAATCCGGCCTCAAACATCGACGGCGCAAAATAAACACCTTGCTGCAACATGCCATGAAAAAACCGTTTAAACAGGGGCTCGTCTGCCGCTGCAATGTCTGCATAATCAGCAATGATAGGGTTATCTGTAAAACAAAAACCAAACATCCCGCCTAACGCAGTCCCACGAAAGGGAATATGCAATGTTTTGCAAACATCTGAAAGCGCATTGATCAAGGATGAGGACATCGCATGGAGGTCTTGATAAAACCCAAGCTTTTCAACTTCCATCAAGGTCGCCAGACCTGCCGCCATAGCCAATGGATTTCCGGACAAGGTGCCGGCTTGGTACACAGGCCCTTCTGGTGCCAAAAAATCCATGATGATGCCTTTTCCACCCAATGCACCCACCGGCATGCCACCACCAATGACTTTACCCAGCGTGGTTAAATCAGGAACTACGCCATATACCGCTTGCGCACCACCTAAGGCCACACGAAATCCAGTCATGACTTCATCAAAAATCAGCACGGCACCATAGGCATCGCAAAGCGCACGCAATCCCCGCAAGAAATCAGGATTTGGCAGCACCATCCCCATGTTGCCAGCAACAGGCTCTACAATAACGGCGGCAATATCCGTGCTAAACGCTTCAAATAAACGTGTTGTTTGCTCCAAATCATTAAAATTCGCGGTTAATGTATGTTCTGTCACGCTGGGCGGAATGCCTTTTGATGAAGGGATCCCAAGCGTTAACACACCCGATCCAGCCTTCACGAGCAAGCCATCGCTATGCCCGTGGTAGCATCCATTAAATTTGATAATTTTAGACTTATTGGTAAACCCACGGGCCAAGCGAACAGCCGTCATGGTAGCCTCTGTGCCAGAGTTCACCATTCGTATTTTTTCAATGGAAGGCATTAACTGAATAATTTTTTGCGCCAACTGAATCTCAAGTTTCGTAGGCGCACCAAAACTCATGCCTGAATGCAAAACCTGCGTCACGGCTGCAATGACCTTTGGGTGGCAATGCCCTAAAATCAATGGGCCCCAAGACCCTACATAATCGATGTACGCCTGATTATCCACGTCGATGAGATGGGCACCGTTTCCTTTTTTAAAGAAGATCGGCTCACCCCCTACACCCTTAAATGCGCGAACAGGGGAATTCACCCCGCCTGGAATAATGGCTTGTGCTTGTGAAAATAATGATTGAGAATGCGTCATGACGATGTCCGTTACCCTAAAACGAAACATAATTTTAACAGATCCCCTAAAAGAGCTAAAGATTTTTCAAAGGCGGCCGATATCACTCCCGTGCTCATAACAAAAGGAACGAACCATGATAAACCCAGCTGTGAACCAACCGATGGATACGCGTGAAATAGCCTGCTCCATTGCGGCCCTAAAAG
The DNA here is from genome assembly GCA_003507515.1 of Legionella sp. Taxonomy (GTDB): domain Bacteria; phylum Pseudomonadota; class Gammaproteobacteria; order Legionellales; family Legionellaceae; genus DDPF01. The sequence goes on along the minus strand of DNVL01000072.1, from coordinate 4,525 downwards.
CCATCATCTTTGATACGCCCGCGGCCACTCAGGCCAAAATAGAATTCATCAAAGAAGAATTATTAGCAGGTCGATATCAAATCAATACGACCCACATCGCATCCAAATTATTGGAATATGCGCCCGTCAGTGAAGAAACCGAAATCGCTTAACCGTTTTTAGCAGCGAGGTTGCATACGCAAAGCGCCATCCAAGCGTATCACCTCGCTAACGAAGAGTGCTTGTGTACGCCTCTCTTAAATCATCCTGCTTGCTTCCATCGCACTCATCATCGCTCCAGGGCGTCACTTCATTCATCAAAGCCTCATCATTTGTTATGCGACGGAGTGGATCGTTTGTTTCTTCGTGGGCTTTTTCCAACGCATCTAAGATATCTGCTTCCATTGATTCATCTGCAGGAACAATTTGATGCTTTTTATTAAATAATGCCGATCTCGTTAACTTAAACCCAAGCAACCCTGCAACTATTATGCTGACTAAAGTGATAGCCGCCCCAACAAAACCGTATATTATATTGAAGGACAGACTCTCGGTTTCTTTTTTTGTCGGGAATCTTGTCGGGTTATTTTGATCCGAAGGCCTTCCTGTTGGTGAGGGGGTAAAAAATACAAGAGATACGCTGGAGGGAAACAGACTCGGTCTTTGGGTGGGTTTAAATGTCGGGGATAATGAGGGAAACGCGGTCAGCTTGACGGTGGGACTCTTTGTTGGTACCCAAGTTGGACGCCATGTGGGTTCTCCTGAGGGTGTTTCGCTCGGTAACCACGAGGGTGAATAGGTTGGACCAGGGGACGGAAGATCTGTGGGCCACTCGGTTGGTGGGTAGGTTGGCAAACCGGAGGGTTGATTCGTTGGCATAAGGGTTGGTACTAATGTGGGTTTTCCAGAAGGCATACGCGTTGGCATAAACGTGGGCTGAAAACTAGGATCACTCGTTGGCAAACTCGATGGCCATTCCGTTGGAAGTGTGGTTGGATCGATCGTTGGGAAATGAGTAGGCATCAAGGTTGGAATGAGTGTGGGCAGGTCTGTCGGTCTATCCGTTGGTTGTTTTGATGGCATCATCGTGGGTATTAACGTCGGTACACGTGTTGGATTATTTGTTGGCAAACCGGTTGGGAATACGGTCGGGCTCCGGCTAGGGTTAGCACTGGGTTGCCTCGTTAAGGCATCGTGCCATGACCTCATGAGGACATTGTTAGTCACCGTCACCGAATGCGTGATGTCGGCTACTGTCGCGGTCAGTGGCGTGATGGGTAAAACAGGCGTTGTACGTGATATGACTTGCGCACCCACCATCATATTGTTTTTATTGCTACTGAAATTGAGTCCAGGCGGAAGCAGTGATGCGTCCAAACCTGCATTCGCATCCAGTGTTGCTGTCATTAATTGGGTGCCACTGCCGTAGCTTAACGTGGTGCCAAATGCTGTAAACGTACCATCGCTGTAGGGCATGCTACACTGCATTTGATCAGCCGCCGTGCCATCGATAACCGTACTGCTCAACACGGTCCCATTGAGCGATGTCACCAGCATCCAAGCCGCCGCTCCAAGTGTATTGCTGGATGTTGCCCCGGTCAGCAACAGTTCATCCAGATCACCTGAAACAGCATTGGTTTTAAATGCAATACTTGACAAACGATCCGAAGCCCCCCCCCCAATGGAATACATCCAGTCAGGCTGTCCTGTTGTGAGATCGATACGGGCAACAAGACCATCTAAACTGGTTGTTCCTGCCAACACAACGAACCCCGCTGAATCAACGCGCACTTGATTGATAACTAGGGTGCCTGGCACCGAGGAAGTATAACTCGAAGTCCAACTCTCACTCCAAACCCCCGATGTGTGTTTTAATTTACACAGCCAGCCTGTTAGAGGAACAGGATAGCTAAATCCACCCAATATATACCCATCATCCGGTGTTGTTGCAATGGAATAAAAATAACTGCCCGTTGTTCCTGCGAGGGAGATATAAATCCCAGAGGAAACGCCCGTGGTTGGATCAAACTCAAAAACATACCCCTTTGTCCCGCCGCTTCTAACATAACCTGCGCACATCAGTGTTTGTTTGGCGGTAGCCGTCATCGCTGAAATGATAGACGCGCCCGGCAGGCCGCTCAATGTCCAAACGGATAGCAATGCACCATCCGTTAAGTTATTTTTGCTGATATACGGTGCTGCGCTACCACTGCTGAAGGTGGTAAAACCACCCGAATACAATGCGCCGCCCATCACCACCTGGCTCAAAACGTTGTCGTTTGCACCAGTATCTTGTTTCTGAGACCATTTCATGACGCCTGTTGAGTCTATTTGCCCCACGAGCACATCCTGTGCTGTGTTTGTTGCATAAATGGATCCAGCCACATTATTCGACCCATCTACATTGGCAGTCACGGCAGAAAGGGCGATGGTTCTAATATTATCCGTATACAGTCCAAACGAATCAAGATGAACGGTGCTCGTAGCTCGAGCTTCTGGCATCAAAGCAAACAAGGTACTTAGGCCAATGAATGCAGGCATAGGGGCGGGCAGTGCCGCGGCCAGCAAGTATAATCCAATGGGAGGCAGTGTTGTCATGGCGTTTGATGCAACATCCTGTGCATCTCCCGATGGTGCGTTGGTTATCAACGATAACTGAAATGATGCCAGTAACGCGTGATCTGACGCATCAGGTATCGATGAGGTATCCCTGCGCGCTGAAAAAATGGTTGCTGATAGCGCAAGGTATGTCACTAATGATGAGAAGAGGGTTCGAGGGCTCACGGCGTACATGGATATAGCTCCTTATTGTGTTTTAGGTTGGCATACTGACAAAAAAGATTATACAGCACGGGGGGAAATTTGCAAAAAAAAGCGCTACCCTTGGTTGGTTAGTGACCGGCACTCGTTCCTATTTGCTCCGACACCTCGCCATTGAACCTTGTGTTCTTTATGAAGGTTCGTTTAGTATTTAAGGATACAAAGATACATTGATAATGTTCAATTAAGGATGCCAATAATTGTCGCATTTAAACCCGCAAGACGCTTTGATTTCATTCCTAAAAACCATTCACTATTTGAAAACATTGCCTTTGGCTACGCTTGAAAAATTAGCATCTCAATGTGAAACGACCTATATCAATAGTGGTGATACATTAATTAAACAAGGCAGCAAGGGGGATGGTCTTTATATTGTGCAAAGCGGTTTTTTACGTGCAATAAAGGAACGGGATGGTAAGGAGGATGAGATATTAGGCGACATTCATCGCGGTGAATTAATTGGTGAATTAGCCCTATTTACATCCTCCCCACGGGCGGCGACAGTGATTGCTATTCGTGATAGTGTATTATGGAAAATATCTGAAGCATCGTTTACGGTTTTCTTGCAAGAAAATCCAACGCACATGATGCCTATTGTTAAGGCCGTTATTTTACGTATTTTGCATCCTAAAAAATCAGAAAAAAGCAAGTATGCTACACTGGCCCTCGCGCCAGCAGGGCAACGCGCATTTGACAAAAAAATAACCAGTAAAATAATCGAGCAATTCGTGCTCTTCCATCAGGCCCGCTCCTCTCATGCAGATGATGAACACCCACGCATGCTGCATCTGCATTCTGATTTAATGAAAGCACGGTTTCCAGATATTAATTGGCAACAGGCCACACCTGAGATTTTATTTAAGTCAAGCGTTATTGATTGGTTGAACGAACAAGAAGAAACATACCAATATGTTATTTATGAAACAGATACGGTGTATTCAGCTTGGACCGCATTGTGCTTACGTCAAGCGGATAAAATTATTTTAATTGGGGAAAGTGATGATTCACCGGAACTGGGTATTATTGAGCAACATATTTTTAACTCTTCAAGCAAAAATCGCGCGCACATTGATTTAGTGTTACTACATGACAAAAAAACACTCATGCCGCGAGATACCGCTCGCTGGTTAAAAGAGCGTTATGTCGATGTTCATCATGTTAAAAAAGGAGTATTGAAAGATATTCAGCGTGTTGTGCGCCTGGTTTCTGGAGAGGGGATTGTTCTTGTTTTGGGCGGAGGTGGTGCAAAAGGTGGTGCGCATTTGGGGGTGTATAAAGCATTTTGTGAATTAGGCGTGCCGATTGATCGCGTTTGCGGTACTAGCATGGGCAGTATTATGGGTGCACTCATTGCGATGGATCTTCCGTTAGATCAAATGGTTGAGCGCATTAACAAATATGTTATTTATAATAAAAAATTGCACGATTACACCTTGCCGTTTGTTTCTTTATTGTCAGGTATGGGTTGGCTAACCGCATTGGAGCGTTTATTTGGTAAATCTGTATGCATTGAAGATTTATGGAAAAATTTTTTTTGCATTACCAGTAATTTTACGCTGCGAAAAATGGACGTATTAAAACGAGGATTATTATATTTAGCGATTAGGGCCAGTGTCTCTTTACCTGGGGTTTTGCCCCCTATATCCAATGAGCACAATGAATTACTCATTGATGGTGGCATTTTTAATAATATCCCTGTTGATGTCATGCGAAGCGTTGCCGCGCC
>DNVL01000172.1 GCA_003507515.1 Legionella sp. | reverse complement strand
CCCGTGATGCGTTGCACCGGCGCCAATAAGTCTGACATGCAATTTTCCATGATTTGTGCAGAAATCTCAGCCCCCACACCACACGTTTTTGCCCCTTCATGCACGATCACACAACGGCCGGTTTTTTCAACCGATTGCAAGATGGTTTCTATGTCGAGTGGCTTGATGGTGGCCACATCAATGACTTCGCACGAGAGTCCTTCATCGCTTAATTGTTTGGCCGCTTGCAAGGTTTCATGCATGCTCGCGCCCCAACTAATGAGCGTGACATCGTCACCTTCTTGCAGCATAAAACACGTGCCCAAAGGCAGCGCTTGCCCATCATCGGGCACGGGTTGCTTGACCAATCGATAAATACGTTTTGGCTCTAAAAAAATAACAGGATCAGGGTTTCGCATGGCCGCCAAAAGCAAGCCATAAGCACGTTTCGGTGAGGATGGAATGACCACCTGTAATCCGGGTATGTGCGCAAAAAGAGCCTCTGTGCTTTCAGAGTGGTGCTCTGGCGCACGAATGCCTCCACCAAAGGGTGCCCGGAACACCAACGGGCAGTGGAGCCGACCCCGCGTGCGGTTGCGCATGCGGGCCGCATGGGAAATGATTTGGTTCATTGCAGGATAAATAAACCCCATGAACTGGAACTCAGCAACGGGTTTTAAACCTTGCAATGACATGCCAACAGCAAGGCCTGCAATCATGGATTCGGCCAAAGGGGAATCAAACACACGACGCGCACCAAATTGTGCTTGCAGGCCCTGGGTTGCGCGAAATACGCCGCCATTTTTACCCACGTCTTCGCCGAACACTACAATGTTTTCGTCATGCGCTAGCTCATAAGCCAATGCTTGAGTAACCGCTTCTACTAACGTAATGTCAGGCATCTGAAGACTCCTCCATGGCAAGGGCCCGTTGCTCCATTAAATAATCTGGGATGGTTTCAAAATGATAGTCAAATACACTGCTGATGGGTTGCATGGGCCGATTTAAATAAATATCCACTTCGTCTTGTACTTCCTTCGCAGAGGCGGCCATCAGCGCACTTTCCTGGACTTCATCCCATAGGTGTTGCTGTTCAAGAAAACGCTTAAAGCGTTGAATGGGTTCATTGATGAGTGCAGCATCCACGTCTTCTTTGGGTTGATAGCGGGTCGCGTCATCTGCTGTGGTATGATCGGACAGGCGGAATGTCAGGGCTTCAATCAAAGTAGGGCCACCGCCTTGGCGGGCTTTTTCGATGGCTTCACCCATGACTTGTCGTGTCGCCAAAATATCATTGCCGTCGACTTGAACGCCCTCAAATCCTGCTGCAATGGCTTTTTGGGCCAGCGTTTGGGCAGCAGTTTGTTGCTTGATATGGACGGATATTGCCCACTGGTTGTTGTTAATAATAAACACAACCGGCAGTTTCCAAGCACCGGCGACATTCATGGCTTCATAAAAATCACCTTCAGAAGTCCCCCCGTCGCCAATACAAACAACAGCCACACGGTTTTCTTGTCGGTATTTGAAAGCAAAGGCTACCCCGGCCGCGTGCAAGCATTGCGAGGCGATCGGGACGCAAATGGGCAAATCCTCGGAGCCACAAGCAAATTGGCTGCCGCGTTCGTCGCCACCCCAGTAGGCTAAAATTTCTGACATTTTCACGCCGCGTTGAAATTGGGCTGCATAATCGCGGTAGTAGGGAACAAACACATCGTCTATGCGCATGGCATGTCCAATGGCGGTCGATATGGCTTCTTGGCCGTTAATGGGGGCGTAGGTCCCCATTTTGCCGGTACGTTGTAACGCAATGGCTTTCTTATCAAAGATACGCGCGCGCACCATGATGCGATAGAGATCCAGCAATACGGCTGAATCAGTGGCATACGCGGGCAGGGGGCCACACAATTCACCTAGGTGATTCAGCAGTTGGGTATAAGGTATTTCAAAGCGGGCAACAATGGTTGACACAGCCTCACTCCTTGTATGCAATAGGTGGATCTAGAATACCTATAATTCAATACAAAGGCCAGTAGGAGCCTCACCTATTTCAACGCGCGCCTCAGTATTTTACCCACATTGGTCTTTGGTAGTTCTGTATAAAATTCGATGATCTTAGGGACTTTATATGCGGTCAAATGTTGACGAGCGTGAGTGAGAACATCATCGGCGGTTAACGACGGATCTCTTTTCACGATGCATGCTTTGACTCGCTCACCACCATGGGTGTCAGCCACGCCAATGACGCCGACTTCCAGCACGCCAGGCATGAGACCAATGATTTGCTCAATTTCATTGGGGTACACATTAAATCCGGAGACCAATATCATGTCTTTAATGCGATCGAGTAAATAGATAAACCCTTTCTCATCCATCCTGACCACATCGCCTGTTCGCAGAAAACCATCAGGCCAGAAAACGTGGGCCGTTTCTTCTGGGTGTTGCCAATAGCCGGGCATGACTTGAGGACCTTTGATGCATAATTCTCCCTGTGAACCGAGGGGAAGCTCGTGTCCTTCAGGATCACGAATGGAGATATCCGTTGAAGGCAGTGGCAAGCCGATGCTGCCATTGTAGTCGGTAAGGTACATGGGATTGATGGTGACAGCAGGGCTTGTTTCCGTTAAACCATAGGCTTCAAGGATAGGTGATTGGGTTGTTTCATGCCAACGAATCGACACGCTCTTTTGCAGTGCCATGCCGCCGGATAATGCGAGTTTTAGAGTAGAAAAATCAATGGTGGAGAATTTTGGATGATGCAACAGGGCATTAAACAACGTATTGACACCCGTGATGGCAGTAAATCCTGTGTCTTTTATTTCGTTGATAAAACCTCCAATGTCCCGCGGGTTTGTGATCAAGATATTCTTCGCACCGGCCCTGAAAAAAGTCAAACAATTCGCGGTCAATGAAAAAATATGATACAGCGGCAAAGCGGTGACGATGATGTCGCTGCTGTTAACGGCTAAAGGGGAAATCCAGGCGGCGGCTTGCAGCACATTTGCTATCATATTTCCGTGCGTCAGCATAGCCCCCTTAGACACACCCGTAGTCCCGCCGGTATATTGTATAAAGGCGATGTCTTCGTGCGTTAGAGTCACCGCTTGGCGTTTGTTGCCATGCGCGCTTTGCTTTAGCGCTTGGTTGAATGAAGTAGCATCTGGCATATCATAGGCCGGTATCATGCGTTTGATGTATTTTACAACGGCATTCACAAGAAGCCGTTTCAGGGGTGAAAACAAGTCGCCTATTTCAGTGACCACAACGTGTTTTAATAGAGGTGTATTGGGCCGCGCTTTTTCGACCGTTTTAGCAAAGTTGGCCATGACGACAATGACTTCTGCGCGCGAATCATTCAGTTGATGAACGAGTTCGTCACAGGTATAGAGAGGATTGATATTCACGACCGTCAGCCCGGCTTGCAAAATCGCAAAAAGGGCGATGGGATATTGCATAATATTGGGCATCATGAGCGCTACTCGCGCTCCCTTTTGCAGACCCAGTTGCTGGAGGTATTGGGCAAATTGCTCACTGAGCTTCTGTACGCGTGCGTAAGTCAGCGTTGTGCCTAAGTTCATATATGCGTCACGCGCTGCGTATTTCAAGCATGACTCATTGAATAATTCCACGAGAGATGCGTACTCATTTGGGTTAATTTCAGCAGGAACGCCTTGTTGGTAAGACTTCAACCATAATTTTTCCACGTGAGTCACCTTTTGTTATTTTATGGAGTGAGCGCGGACCTGTTTGTGGTCGTACGCTGCGTAGCATGGTAGTATAAACAAAAAAACAGACCTTGGATATCGCTGCCATGATTGATAATACTTTGAAATCAAACGCATTTAAATTAAAAGGCCGGTTATATACATTGACCGTCTTGCAATTGTTTGAAACAGACAGCACGCTGTTTGCCGCGCAATTAGCCACGGTGGTTTCCAAAGCGCCTCGATTATTTGACAATACGCCAGTGGTCTTGGATTGTTCAGGTCTAACCGAGGCCCAACTGGATGTGGCGCAATTTAATTTGACAGCATTGTGTACCTCCATGCGATCCTGCGGACTCGTTCCCGTTGCGATTCAGGGGGGCAACCCATTGATCAACGTGTTGGCGCAATCACAAGGACTTGGGGTGTTAAATGGCTCATCCAATCAAGACAAGCCGTGGATTGGAGACAACCCTTCATGGGTGCAAGAAGTGCCCGCTGAGGCGAATAAAACCAAACTAGTGACCATGCCCGTGCGATCAGGACAGCAGATCGTGAGCAAAGGAGGAGATTTAGTGGTCACCGCGTCGGTCAGTCATGGTGCGGAATTGCTAGCGGATGGTAATATTCATGTCTATGGCGCATTGCGTGGCAGGGCTTTGGCAGGCATTGCTGGTGACAAGCAAGCCCGTATATTTTGCCGATCGCTGGATGCAGAGCTGCTTTCTATTGCAGGCATCTACCGATTGAGCGATGCCATTGAGCCCATTTCATCCCCATGCCAGATTTTTATCCAGGATGAGCGCATCCAAATCGAGCCACTATGATTGATGCGGTATTTATATCTGATCTTCATTTGCACCCTGATGAAACCGCCATTACCGAGCGGTTTCATCAGTTTATCCAATGGGCATCAACCCACACACGATCCGTGTATATATTAGGTGATTTTTTTCATGTTTGGCCGGGCGATGACGCGCTGGACGCATGGAGTCGTTCTATCCTCTATCAATTGACCCGTCTAGGCGATCAGGGTGTCGCGGTGTATTTTATGCCTGGAAATCGTGATTTTTTATTGGGCAATTCATTTGCGGAGTTATCAGGCCTCACGATATTGAAAGAGCCATCCATTATCACATTGGGAGATGAACGCGTATTGCTGGTACACGGCGATCGCTACTGCACGGCAGACCGTGGTCATCAATGGTTACGCCGCCTTACACGTAATCGCGTATTTCCTTCGTTGTTTATGCTGTTGCCGCTGGCATTTCGAGCGCGATTGGTTAATCAAGTACGTACACGCAGCCAATCCAACCGAACCAAATCAGCATTTATAATGGATGTGGTCGTTAGTAGCGTGCTAAATCATATGCGAATATTGGGGGTTGATGTACTAGTCCATGGGCATACCCATAAGCCAGGTCTCACTACCTATGCTGACCAAGGCATTACCTATCGGCGATACGTGCTGAGCGACTGGGATGACAATCCGTTATTGATGTGTTATGATAAATCAAGTGGGTTTTATTTTAATCGACTACTGGAGAACTAACATGCCAACAGATGATGAAATTAAAGAACAACGAAGAAAAGTTGCGGATGAACTGGCTGCTCTTTTTAAGAAACAGAAGGATGAAAAAGATACTGAGGAAAAAAACCGTGTAGCTGAAAAAAACGCACGCTATAAAGAACAGTACGATGAAATAAGGCCGAAAGGGGATGAAATATCCAAGAGGTTAAAAGGGCAGTATCGCGGGGAGCGAGCAGGTTATGAGACGTTTGATTCTGCCATGAGCACGATCATGGCGACGAATTTTGAACTCTGTCAATACTTAGCGGAGCGTCTTCCCATTGAGCAAGCCAAAATGTTTGATGCGTTGAGTAGCGCAGGCCATAAATTAAGACAAACAACAGTAGGACAGTTGGCAGGATTAGGAGAACGGCCATTCAGTCTTCAACCAGGTGTTGATTTCGATGTGGAATTTGATACGCATGGGCAAATGATGATTAAAAACCTGAAGCGTGATGATAAAAAAGAGTTTACGTTCGCCCAAGAAGATGCCATTCAACGATCTGCAGAAGTATTGTTGGCCATCAAGGGCTGTAAGAAAACAGAAGGGACTTTTTATGATGAAACCGGGGCTGTCATGACACAGGCCAAATATTTAGATATTAAAAAGACATACGATTTATCGAAAGACCTCAAAGGGTTAATCCAGAATAGGGATGAGCCTGAGGCTCCAAGAGCAGGACCTAGGCCTTAATCGAATCCATGAAAAATAAAAAAATATCATACGGGATGCATGATGAGTGAGAAACAAGAACAAATGGATTGGTCAGCCTGGTTTTCTACCTATGGCATGCTCACGGCAGAGCGGATTCTGGCTCGATTCAACATTCATTTACCACCGGGAGAGTTGTCTACAGCAGCACACGACCCCCGGAGTGTGTATTTTCAATTGCTACGTGTGCCGTTAAAAAATGTGTTTAACGGCATTATTCTTCAGCAAGCCCATGATTACCAAATATACTCACAAAAATTATTTATTGACTACTTGTTGTCTGGCGAAGACACCAAAGACAAAGATCAGCCGGGTGGGATCGTTCGTGAAGATTTGGAACAGCAACGGACAGGCTTGATTGAGATGGGTGAACGTTTCCAAGTGTTGGAAACGAGTCATCAAATACTGATTGCCGAGAGTCAGGCGACATTGATCGCTTTGTCGAAGGATTTTAGCTCGCTGTTAAAAACAGCAACAGATGATCCAGGGGCTATCGTTAACAAATTGGCTTCCTATGTTGAACGTTCTGAGGCTATCAATATTGATTTACGAAGCTATCGTCGTGAATTTTACGATGCCATTTTAAAGGTCACGGCATTATTGGAACTCTTGCCAGATTATCGCACCGATCTTCAAAAACAAGCAGAGAATCGCGAGACGCTTGCGTTTGATGCGCAGATTGGTGAGAAGTAAACCTTTTTTAGCGCATCGATTCAAATCCTGCACAACCGTTCCTATTCATTGCTTCCCCGGTCGTGATGGGCAAGACAAATTGCTTTACCATCGCTTCCCAAAATGGACGATACAGAGACTGTTGTAACGGATGATCTTCATTCATTGGAAAACAAGGCCCATGGTTTGCTTCCAACAACCAAACGCGTTTTTGCTTATCTATCATAAAATCAAATCCAAATACTGCAAACGTTCGTTTTTTTTGAATAGTAAAAGCATAAGGAAAGGCAGATTCTAAGCCTGATGTTACCGATTTTACAATGGATTGAATCTGCGGATACCAAGACGCGAACGTCGAAGTAGGGATCTGCTCAACAGAAACATCCTGGTGATGTAGGTGTTCATTGGTTAAATGAGCGTTTAATGCGTTGAAATCATGAGCAGCATATGGTGCTAGCGCCACATTCAAATAACCTTGTGGATACAAAAAAGCACCTGCTTCTCGGGTAATCACTACAAAAAAACGCAGACTGTATTTTCGTCCATCGATCAAATCAGGATCCGTGATATAGCGTTGCAATACATGTGGTCCACTGAGATGATTGGGTTGTAAATAATGGGATTCAATCTGGCTTAAATGATCAAAAATTTTAATGTGTTGGCCATTGTTTAATAATGCAGGTTTTAAAATCCAAGCCATATTCTCTATTTTGTCGGACAAAACCCGGTGCGTCATGTAATGTGCATCCGCTAGACGATTTAAGTTTGCAACCCAAGAAGAAGCATCAAAGAGGTATGTTTCTGGCATCACGGCCGGGCAATAGCGTTGCACCAGCTGTGCAAGTAGATGTTTGAACTCAAGGCACTCACACGCGTCGGGTGAAAAATTTAAATGGCGATCACTAAAATGAGCCAAGCAGGGCCTGCGCGTGGATTTTAAGCCTGCGCATTGCAAAAATAGGGCTAATTGATGTTGCGTTGGCGAATGATTTTCTTGAAAATTAAAGCGATACGTTTTTTTGAATATGCCTGCTAGCATCATGCCTGTCCATTGAAAATTTAGAAACTGAAAAATGGCCTAGATGGTGTAGTTCAAGTTCAGAAGAAATTCACATTAACCTTCCTGCTGGCTTGAAATAAAACATCCCTAAACGCTGTTACCTGCGTATGTTTGCAGGTAACAGCGTTTTCTCATAAAAAAACCGCTTAGCGAGGCTAAGTGGAAGATTAGATTTCAGTGACATCAACCAAGCACAGATCATTGACAGTCCAAATCAGTTGCTTGTCGTTGAGCAATTTATCATTTTTAACATCGTATTCCTTGATGGATGTGCAGCGATTTGTCACCGAACCAAACCAACCCGTGTAAAAAATTGTCAAATTCAGAGAGTAGACAGAATATGACGTAGATTTAGCATCTTGGCAATTTAAATCTTTAAATTGTCCAGGCAATATTTTACCGGATTCGTGGCATGGACTTCCAGTGGTATTCTGGAAGTCGTAACGAATCGAATCCATGGTATTATTTAATATTACATGCCTAACCTGACTAGCTTCTTTTGCCTGTGTAATAGGGAGCAAACTTAATAAAAAAATGGATAATATTAACTTTTTATATTTCATCTAAAAAACTCCTTAAATATAGTCTTTTTCGAAATTTCAGCAACAGCTTTCCTTTCGCATCGAGTCGAACTTGTATTCAATATAATTTTTTTGCGTCCTCCATATCCATATGCCTGGGTGATAACAGTATCATTGTAAAAAAATATTTTACACTAAGGGTTTATAGGGATGGCATAGGGGGTTTACTTTAATTTTTAAATCTTAGCATAGGATACGATCGATCTATGGACTCTACCCGTTGTGGTGCGTGGCTGGATGCTTAGAGCGCTCGAACTCGATGAGCTTCATCTCCAATTTCCATTGCAGTCTTGCTTTTAGATTGGACTGGATGAAGTGTAGGCAGCTGGAGCTGGATAAGTGTTGGCATTCGGGGACGCGGCATTGGCGAGTGGCGTTAGCCCATAAGCTTTTGCCTGGCAAAAAGCTGTAGGTCAATGCGTTGCGGTTAATTGCTTTGATGGTGGGGTAATCGAGATGGTGGTGCATCACAGCATCGACATATTGGTGTGTTAAATCCGTGCGCAAAATCCCTTCGTCATCGGTGGAGAGCACCACTGGGACGTGATGCGCTAAATAGTCATGCAAAGGATGCTGCTGACCTGAAATGAGTAAAATTTTGCGATTGCTGGTGAGGTTGATCTCTACTGGGATAGGAATGCGAGCCATGTCCTGTAATAATGCGGTAGCATTATTCTCATGGGTAATGGCAACCCCATGACCGATGCGTTCAGCGTGCCCAGTTTTGATGGCTTCTTGGATATGGGTGCTTTGGGAACCCGAAGGCAAGGACAGTTCACCGGCGTGCAATGCGATATGCACGGTAGGGTAGGTGGCATGCAAAAAGTTAAAAATGGCCATTTGTGCTTGATAGTCACGTAATGAAATAACGCCGTCCTCAGCTTGCACCAGGTTAATGCCAACAATATTGTCTGATTGAGTAGCGGCTAAAAATCCATTGAGTGCTTGGGCAAAGACTTGATCTAGCGGTTGTTCACGCAAGACCAAGTATTGAAATTTAACCGTTAATTGGCAGACGGCCTGTTCAGGCTTTGTATCGCAGCTTAATTCACTGCGTGCATCGTGAAGCATACGATTGCTTTCAGCTATCGTATGCTTCACGTTATTTTGGAAGTCTTTGTTGGCTAGAAGAGCGCGTTGTTTTCTCACAAAATCTGGTTTTTTTTGTGCCAATGGTCCATAAGATGCGGCTTTGGCATTGTCTGGAGATACGATGATCTCCAAGTATAGTTCATTTTGTTTTGCTGCGCGCTGCATTGTGTCTGCGAGTAATTTGGCTTGATAATCTGACGCAACAGGTAAAAATTTAAAAAAACTTGCAAAAAAATGATCATGCCCTGATTCAGGTCCGGGGACAAAGTCTTTCATAGACCAGGCCCGCAGGGTTTTATCATATAAATATTTGTCGCTAGCCAATTGCTTTGAGTGTATTCCAGGGCAAGAGGTTAGGATTGTACTAAGGGAAAAGGTCTTGGGATCCATACAATAATCCCCGTGAGCGGCCAGCGCCAGCATCATTTCAGGATATGCGCCCCCGGCTAGATGATAGTGTAATTCGCCACCCTTCGGCATATTTTTGAAAAAAGTATGCAGTGCTCTTCGGTTTGACTTTATATTTTCAAAATACACAGATACATTGGCTGTCGCTAGTGATGACCAGCAGAAAAACGGAATGAAAAGCCAATGGGCTAGGCGATACGGTGTCATGGCATATGTGAGGTTGGGTTTACCAGTACACTATTATCGCATAGTTCAGCAGATGTACAAAATGAATGGTGTCTTTATTGCTGGTAGGACGCTAAAGATATTGTCAACATACTTTGGTGTTCATACATGTTTTTGCAGCCAATCTAACATGTATTGCTGCGTCGCCGGAGGAGCTTGATCAATGCTCTGCATGCACACAAAAAAAACCTTGTGGTTATCTATCGCCTTATTCAGACGTGCCTTTATTTTCTTTAATGAATGACTCGCCCCATTGACCATGATGCTGTGATCCTTTGAATTGAAGATGACTCTTTTCTCTTTTATGTCCAAATGAACCATTAATGGGATGCATGATACTTGATCTGGATGACGAAAGGGATACTGCATATTTTTAGTGAACAATTGAGGCTCATGCCGTATGTAGTCCTCAAATGTTTCTTTGAGTAAAGGGAACGGTGCATGAGGTAAAAGATAAAACTTTTTCTTCCATCCAGCAAGGCGAGCACTTTTTTCTTGCCAAGATCGGTGTGGGTTTGTTTTTGCTTTTGTTTCAGAGCGCCCCATCAAAGCCTGCATGTGTTGTTTGATTTGAAAGAGCCACTTTTGATCAGCTTGAACTTTCCATTCACCTCTGAGCATCAAGCGCTGGCTCTGAAAAAAATCATCTGGTGTTACGGGGCGTATGATGAAAAAATCATCGTTTAAATATATAAATTGATTGGATAGTCCCTTGATACGCCAGATTAACCATTCAATACTTAGGCTGTTGAACACTGGTGATGTTGCATTTGATTCCTGTAATAACGCATTTTGATCAATGATTTGAATTTTATTTCCAAATGCCGTTTCTTGCAAAGCGATGACAGATGAAGGGATTTGCTGATTCGTAATAATGTAAATGGTTCTAATCCATGGGGCAAAGTGCTGTAATGCGCGCAGACAATAATGAATCTCATTGGATTGCTGAATACGTGTCGGTTCAATCGCATGGTTTTTATCAATTCCAGAATGCGCACAAAAAGACCT